>DALYGT010000054.1:0-3731 GCA_031971375.1 Burkholderiales bacterium
AACGAAGGCGCGGGTCATGCGTCCCCCCCGGCACCGGCACCGCCCTCACGACGCGGTCCGCGACGGCGCCGACGGCGACGCGGCGAGGCACTGCCCGAGGGCTCGGCGACCAGCAACGACTCGCGATCGACCGGGTTAGCGTTCTGAAAGTCTTCCCACCAGTCGGCGATCTCGAGCTCGGTCTCGCCGGCCTCGGCGCGCAAGCGGAAGAAGTCGTAGGCGGCACGGAAACGCAGGTTCTCCAAGAGGCGGAACGGCCTCTGGCCATTGCGCTGCAGGAAACGCGGTTGCAGCAGCCAGATCTCCTTCATGCCGGCGTCGAAGCGGCGCGGGATCGGCAGGGTCTTGGCTTGGGCGCCGAGCGCCGCATCCATCGCGCCGAGCAGGGCCGGGACCGGGCGCTCACCGCTCGCCTCGGCAGCCTGCCACGCCTGCCGCACCTGCGGCCAGAGCAGTGCCGCGAGCAGGAAGGTCGGCGAGACCGGCTTGTCCTCGCGGATGCGCTGGTCGGTATTGGCCAGCGCCGCCATGATGAAGCGCTCGCTGACCGGGTCGCGCAGGGCGTGGTCAAGTTGCGGCAGCAGGTCGCGGTCGAGGCCCTCGGCGTGCAGCGCGCGCAGGCACTGCTCGGCCCGACCGGACATCAGCAGCTTGACCAGCTCGTCGAACAGACGCGCCTCTGGCACGTTGCGCAGCAGCGGCGCGAGTTCGCGGAGTGGCGCGCGGGTGCCGCGTTCGATGGTCAGGCCGAGTTTGGCCGAGAGCCGCGCCGCGCGGAGCATGCGCACCGGGTCCTCGCGGTAGCGCTTGACCGGATCGCCGATCATGCGCAGCTTGCGGTCACGCAGGTCGGCGACGCCACCGTGCCAGTCCCACACCTCCTCGCGCTGCGGGTCAAAGAACAGCGCGTTGACGGTGAAGTCGCGGCGCCGCGCGTCCTCCTCCTGCGTGCCCCAGACGTTGTCGCGGAGGATGCGGCCGTGCTCGTCGGTGCCGGCGTGCTCGTCGTGGCCGCCGCGGAAGGTGCTAACCTCAACGGTCTCGCCGCCAAACATCACGTGCACCAGGCGGAAGCGCCGGCCGATGATGCGCGAGCGGCGGAATAGCGCGTGCACCTGCTCGGGTGTGGCGTTGGTGGCGACATCGAAGTCCTTGGGCTGCACGCCGAGCAGCAGGTCGCGCACCGCGCCGCCGACCACGAACGCGAGGTAACCATGCTCCTGGAGCGTCGCCGTCGTGCGTCGTGCTGCCTGACTGATCTGCTCGTGACGGATGTTGTGGCCGCCTTTGCCGACCACCGTAGGCGGACGGCCAGCGCTGTGTGCACGGCGGAAGACCTTGTTGAGCAGACGGGTGATCATCGGGGTCTAGTGTCGCAGACGAGGGCCAGCGCCGAAAGCCTCAGCGCAGGCTGATGACCGGCCAGCGGCGCTCGTGCGCCACGGCTTCGAGGGCGGGATCAGGGTCGACCGCGACCGGGTGGGTGACGCGCTCGAGCAGGGGGAGGTCATTGCGCGAGTCACTGTAGAACCAGCTCTCGCAGACCGTTTCGAGACGTTCGCCGCGGTCGCCGAGCCAAGCCTCGAGGCGGCTGACCTTGCCCTCGCGGAAACTCGGCGTGCCGGCGTAGCGACCGGTGTAGCGGCCCTCGACCATCTCCGGCTCGGTGGCGATGAGGTGGTCGATGCCGAACTCCCGGGCGATGGGCGCGGTGACAAAGGCGTTGGTCGCGGTGACGATGACCAGCGTGTGGCCGGCCTCGCGGTGCTGCTGCACCAGCTTGCGCGCGCTGCGCGTGACCCGCGGCAGGATGCGCTCGCGCATGAACTGGGCGTGCCAGCGTTCGAGTTGCGTCGTCTCATGCTCGGCCAGCGGCGCCAACTGATAGGCGAGGAAGGCGTCGATGTCGAGCGTGCCCGCCTGATAGTCGGCGTAGAAACGGTCGTTGGCGGCCTCGTGGCCTTCGCGGTCGCGGATGCCGAGGTCGATCAGAAACTGACCCCACTCGTAGTCGCTGTCGGTGGCGAGCAGCGTGTTGTCGAGGTCGAAGCAGGCCAGTTGCACGGGGACGCCGTTTGGTAAAACGCCGAGTATACGTTGCGTGGTGGTTGGCCGCTCTCCCGGCCCGCCAGCGACGGTCGCCGCAGCAAGGGCGCGGTTGGTGTCCGATAATCCGGTCATGCTGCCCGACTCCCCCGCCCTCCTCGGCTTGACCCTGCTTGCAGTCGTTGCGCTCGGCTGGCTGGCGCGCGACGCCGACTGGCGCGGGTTGGCGTCGTCCGGCCGGCTCAACCTGTGGTTGGGTACAGCCGTGGCATTGATGGTTTTGTGGCGCATGCGCGCTGGCGCGCAAGGTGGCATCGACCTGCATCTGGCCGGCGCGACCCTCGTCTACCTGATGTTCGGCCTGCGGCTCGGGGCCGTGGCCTTGGCCGTTGCGGCCGCCGGTGCGGCCCTCGGCGCCGGGCGGTCGTGGCTCGGCATAGCGCCGGAGTGGCTGCTGCAGGGTCTGGTGCCGCTGCTGGTCTCGGCCGTTCTGATTCCGCTGGCCGAGCGGCGCCTGCCGGCGCACCTCTTTGTGTTTCTTTGGGGCTATGGCTTCATCGTCTCGGGCCTCGCGGTGTATGTGGGCGGAGTCGCGCAGACGCTTCTGTTCGCCGGCCTGGGGGCGGCGCCGTGGCAGGCGCTGAGCGAGGAGGTGCTGCCATTCTTCATGCTGCTCGGCTGGTCAGAGGCGTTCACCGCCGGCGCGCTGCTGACACTGATGGTGGTCTACCGGCCCGGATGGGTGGCCCGCTTCGACGACGCGGTCTACCTTCGGCGCAAAGACTGAGCTTGATGGATGACCGGGGCTCAAACGGGTCCTGATCAGACCGGACAGAACAGGTCCGCCGAACAGAGCACATCGCGGGCCAGGCGCACGCTCACCGGGCGCCGCTCGCGCAGCGAGACCTCGTCGATGACCTGCACCACCGCCAGCAGCGTACCGAGGTCGCGCCGACCGTGACGCAGAAGGTAATCGGCAACATCGGCCGGCAGGCCGAAACCGGCACGAGCGGCATAGTCGGTCATCGCCGCGACCTTCTCGGCGTCGCTCAGGTGCTGCAGCTGCAGAACCAGGCCCTGCGCGAGGCGAGATGAGAGTTCGCCGCGCAGGGCGAGCCGCGCTGGCGGCAGTGGCCCGGCGAACAGCATCTTCCAGCCCTCGAGCCGACCGCGGTTGATGGCGTCGAACAGGAGAACCTGAGCTTCGGGAGAGAGGCGCTCGACATCGTCGACGGCGAGCACCGGACCGGGCGGCGCCCAGTCCACGGCGATGGTCGCGGCGTCGACGACGGCATCCTGCGCTCCGCTCGCCGCCCGCGCGAACGCCTTGAGCAGATGGCTGCGACCACTGGCGCGATCCCCCCACAGGTAGACCGGCACGCCGTCGTGCTCGCCGTCCAGCAGCGCGCGCACCGCCGCGAGCGCCTCACCGTTGGGCCCGGCGACGAAGCTGGCCAAGGTCGCCTCCGGCCGTTGCAGAAGCGGCAGCAGGATCTGCGAGGGAGGGGCGCTCGAACTCAAGGGGTGTGGCTCAGACGATCTCGTAAGTGGGTGCAGCGCTGGTCGGTGGCGCTGGGAGATCCCGCAAAGCCGCGAGACCCGGCAAGTCAGAGTCCCTCAAGGCCGCACCTGCGACCAGTGCTTCTCCAGACGCTTGTACGACACCGGGAAGGGCGTACGCAACT
>DALYGT010000054.1:3831-7444 GCA_031971375.1 Burkholderiales bacterium
CGCTTGTACGACACCGGGAAGGGCGTACGCAACTCCTGCGCGAACAGACTCACCCTCAATTCCTCGAGCAGCCAGCGGTACTCGTGCAGCAGCGGGTCATCGATGCCGGCCTTGCGGTGCCGCGCCAGACGCTGCTCGTAGTGGCCCCACAGGGACTGGATGGCGCTGCGGTGCTGCTCGTCGCGCGCCGGGTTCTGGTGGAAGCGCTCCAACCGCCGCGAGATGCCCTTGAGGTAGCGCGGCAGGTGCTGCAGCCGCTCCCACGGCGTGCTGGCAAGGAACCCCTTGAATACCAACCGCTGCAGCTGCCCCTGCACATCCGCCTTGAGCGGCTGCGGCAGCGGCCGGGTCAGCGCGGTCTGGATGGTCTGCCACTCGGCGATGCAAGCGCTGGCGACCCGACCGACCGCCTCAACCACGGCCGGCAGGCGGGTGCGGCCGCGCTGCTTCTGCTCGTTGAACGCCTTCTGCGTCCGCGGCGGCTCGTCATCGCCCAGCAGCGCGCGGTCGGCGACGGCGGCGAGCCAGTCGTCGCGGAGCGTGTCGGCGTCGCAGAGCATGCGCGCCTGCAGGGCCACCGCCTGGAAGCCGGGCAGCGTCTTCTCCCACTGCTTGAAGGCGTCCTTGAGTTCAAGCCGCAGCAGGCGGCACGCCCCGGCGCGGTGGCTGGCCGCGGCGGCCTCGGGCGTGTCGAAGAGGCGCAGCGCGACCGAGTCGCCCTCGTCGACCAGTGCCGGGTAGCCGACCAGCTTGCGCCCACCGCGCGAGAAGGCGATCTCGGCCGGCAGGTCGCCGAGGTCCCAGGCCTTGATGCCGGCGCGCTCCATCTCCGGCTCGTCGCTCTTGGCGAAGGTGAGGCGCGCCGCCTCGGCCAGCTGCGCGCGCAGCAGCGGCAGCTCGCGGCCGTCGGCCAGCTCGCGGCCCTTGTCGTCGACCACGCGGTAGCGCAGCCGCAGGTGCGCCGGCAGCTCGATGCCGGCAAAGCTGTCCTCCGGCACCTCTATGCGGTACTTTTTGGCGAGGTGGGTGGCCAGTCGCGGCAGCAACTCCCCGCGGCCGTCCTCGAGCGCTTCCAGCGCGCCGGTCACGCAGTCGGGCACCGGCACGCAGACGCGGCGCAGCGCCTTGGGCAGGCCCTTGATGAGTAGCGTGAGCTTGTCGCGCAGAAGCCCCGGCACCAGCCACTCGCCCTCGTGCGGGTCGACGCGGTTGAGCAGGTGCAGCGGCACCGTGAGCGTGACGCCATCGGCTGGATGACCCGGCTCGAAGCGGTAGTCGTAGCGGCACTCGACACCGTCGACCTGCCGCGACTTGGGGAAGAGCTGCGCGGTGACCGCGGCTGCGGTGTGCCGCATCAGCGTCTCGCGGGTCAGGTACAGCGCGCGCGGGTCCTTCTGCTCGGCGTCCTTGCGCCAGCGCTCGAAGGCGCGAGCGTCGCAGATGTCCTTGGGCACCACCTGCGCGAAGTGCGCGTGCACCGCGTCGTCATCGACCAGCACATCGACGCGGCGGCTCATGTGCTCGAGCTCCTCCAGTTCCTTGCGCAGAGCCGCGTTGTGGCGGATGAAGTTGCCGTGCGTCTCGAGGTTGCCGGCCACCAGCGCCTGGCGCAGGAAGATCTGGTGCGCCTCCTGCGGGTTGACCGGGCCGTAGCGCGCCTTGCGGCGGTTCACCAGCGTGAGCCCGAACAGCGTGACGCGCTCCCAGGCCATCACCTCGCCGCGCTCGGCGTCCCAGTGCGGCTCGATGTACTGGCGCTTGAGCAGCGGCCCGGCGACCGCCTCGACCCACTCGGGCTGGATGGTCGCCACGCAGCGGCCGTAGAGCTTGCTGGTCTCGACCAGCTCTGCGGCCAGCACCCACTTGCCGCCCTTCTTGTGCAGCGCCGAGCCGGGGAAGATCCAGAACTTGTTGCTGCGCGCACCCTGGTACTCGCCCGGGGTGTCGGTCTTGACGCCGATGTTGCCGAGCAGGCCGGCCAGCAGCGCACGGTGGATCTGCTCGAAGGAGCCTGGCTGCTGGTTCTCGCGCATGCCGATCTCGCTGAGCATGGCGTGGAGCTGGCCATGGATGTCGCGCCACTCGCGCAGGCGCAACGGACTCAGGAAGCGCTCCTTGCAGTCGTTGGCGAGCTGCCGGTTGGATTTTTTGTGCTTGAGCTTGTCCTCGTACCAGTGCCAGATCTTGAGCAGGCCCATGAAGTCGGAGCGCTCGTCGGCGAAGGCGCGGTGCGCGTCGTCGGCGGCATTGGCCCGATCGATCGGCCGCTCGCGCGGGTCCTGCACCGAGAGCGCGCTGGCGATGATCAGCACTTCCTTGAGGCAATGCTCGTCGCGCGCGGCAAGGATCAGCCTGCTGATCGCCGGGTCGAGCGGGAATCGCGCCATCTCCTCGCCCAGCTGCGTGATCTGACGCTGCTCGTCGACCGCGCCGAGCTCCTGCAGCTGCTGGTAGCCGTCGTGGATGGCGCGGCTGTTGGGCGGCTCGAGGAAGGGGAACTCGTCGACCGCGCCCAGCCGCAGCGCGGCCATGCGCAGGATCACCGAGGCCAGCGAGGAGCGCGCGATCTCCGGGTCGGAGAACGAGGGCCGGGTCTGGTAGTCCTCCTCCTCGTACAGGCGGATGCAGACGCCCGCCGCAACGCGCCCGCAGCGCCCTGCGCGCTGGTTGGCCGAGGCCTGGCTGACGCGCTCGGTGAGCAGCATCTCGACCTTGGTGCGGTACGAGTAGCGGTTGACGCGCGCAAGCCCCGGGTCGACCACATAGCGGATGCCGGGCACGGTGAGCGAGGTCTCGGCCACGTTGGTGGAGAGCACGATGCGCCGCGCGCCGCCCGGCTGGAACACGCGGTTCTGCTCGGCAGCCGAGAGGCGGGCATACAAGGGAAGTATCTCGGCGCCCGGTGGGTGGTGCTTGCGCAGCACCTCGGCGGTCTCGCGGATTTCACGCTCGCCAGGCAGAAAGACCAGCACGTCACCGTTGCCGACCCGCGCCAGCTCGTCGACCGCGTCGACGATGCCCTCGATGACCGCCTCGCTGCTGTCCTCGGCGTCCTTGGGCAGCGGCCGGTAGCGCACCTCGACTGGATACGTCCGGCCCGAGACCTCGATCACCGGCGCGCCATCGAAGTGCTGGCTGAAGCGCTGAGCATCGATGGTCGCGGACGTCACGATGACACGCAGGTCCGGCCGGCGCTTGCACAGACGCTTGAGATAGCCCAGCAGGAAGTCGATATTGAGGCTGCGCTCGTGCGCCTCATCGATGAGGATCGTGCCGTAGGCGCGCAGGTCGGGGTCGGAGCGCGTCTCGGCGAGCAGGATGCCGTCGGTCATCACCTTGAGCCGCGCGGTCGGCCGCGTGCTGTCGGTGAAGCGCACCTTGAAGCCGACCAGGTCCGGGTTCTTGAGCTCCTGCCCGAGCCGGGTGGCGATGCTGCGCGCGGCGATACGACGCGGCTGTGTGCAGCCGATCAGGCGCGGCCGGCGCGGGCCGCGGTCGCCAGCGTGACGGCCGTGTGGGCCCTGCCCTGCCCCACCGCCGAGGCCAGCATCGGGGTCAGCGCGCGCCTCCCGCGCCGCTCCTGCCTCGAGCGCCACCTGCAGCGCCATCTTGG
>DALYGT010000055.1:0-7319 GCA_031971375.1 Burkholderiales bacterium
ACATAATAAACATGCTGCGCGCTTTTGATCCGGTGAAAAGGGGCGCCGGCTGACGCCCCTCGTTGCCGGTCGGTGCCGAACCCTGACAAGCTCGCGAGCCTGTCGAGGCAGCTACCTGACCACTTGCAGATCAGTTACCACCGCCATCGAGTTGCAGCGGCACGAACAGAGTCCCGTCACCACGCTTGACGCGCAACGCCACGCGCTTGCGCTTCTCGAACTGCGTCAACAGCCCGTTGAACTGATCGATCGACTTCACCTCTTCGTCGTTGACCTGCAGGATGACGTCACCACGGCGCAGACCGGCTTTGGCGGCGAGCCCACCTTGCAGCACCTCTTCGACGACCACACCAGCCTTGACGTCGAGTTGTCGTTTCTGCGTGCTGGTGAGTTCGCTAAGGCCCAGGCCGAGCTTGCCGATGTTCTGCGGTAGCTTGTCGTTGCGCTTGCGTTGCGGCGTGCGTTGCGGGCCGCCGTCGTCATCGGTGAGTTCGGCCACAGTGACGCCGAGGTCACGTGCCGCACCCTTGCGCCAGACCTGAAGCGTGCTGCGAGTGCCAGGTTTGACGCCCGCGACCGTGCGCGGCAGGTCGCCACTGCTGGTGATCGCCTTGCCGTTGAACTTGAGGATGATGTCGCCGGCCTCCACGCCGGCCTTGGCGGCCGGGCCATCGGGGTCAACCGCAGAGACCAGCGCGCCGACCGGTTTGGCCAGTCCGAAGGTCTCCGCCAGTTCCTTGGTGACCTCCTGGATGACGACGCCGATGCGACCGCGCGTGACCTTGCCGCTTGTTTTGAGCTGCTCGGCGATGTCCATCGCAACGTCGATCGGGATGGCGAAAGACAGCCCCATGAAGCCGCCGGTGCGGCTGTAGATCTGCGAGTTGATACCGACCACCTCGCCGCGCAGATTGAACAACGGGCCACCGGAGTTGCCCGGGTTGATGGCGACGTCGGTCTGGATGAACGGTACGAAGTTCTCCTGCGGCAAAGAGCGGCCCTTGGCACTGACGATGCCGGCGGTCACGCTGCTCTCGAAGCCGAACGGTGAACCGATCGCCACCACCCACTCGCCGACGCGCAGTCTGGCTGGCTCGCCGAGCGAAACCGGCTGCAGATTCTTGCCCTCGATCTTGATCAGCGCGACGTCGGTGCGTTTGTCGGCGCCGATCACGCGCGCCTTGAACTCGCGCTTGTCCGAGAGTTTGACCGTCACTTCGTCGGCGCCGTCGACCACATGCGCGTTGGTCAGGATGTAGCCATCGGCGCTGGTGATGAAGCCGGAACCAAGGCTGTGCGATTCCTGCTCGCGCGGCGGCTGTCCCGGCATCCCACCATTGGGACCGCCCGGGCCGGGGGGAAAGAACCGGCGGAACAGGTCGAAGGCCGGATCATCCTCAGGGATGTTGGGCATCTGCGGCGAACGGGTGTCCTGACGGACAGTTGTGGTCGTGCTGATGTTGACCACGCTCGGGCCCTGCTTCTCGGCGAGATCGGCGAAGTCAGGGAGGCTGCCGGGCGCAGCGGGCGCGAAGGCGGGCGCGACAGCCAACACTGCGGCGAGAATTAACTTGTTCATATGGATCATGATGTTAGAGATGAAAAACCAAGTTTGTTAAGAACATCTCTCCAGCCTCACTGAACGTCTTGATGACGCTTCTTTGCGTTGTCCGTTTCAGATGCTGCCGCCAAGCGGGGAGTTCAAGCCGCTGGTGCGGCAAGGACTTGTCACCAGCCGCTGGATCAGGGCTGCGTGCTGCGCGGTGTAAGCGCGCCGCCGATGAGGACCAGCGTCGGGACCGGCACCAACCCGACCACGGTCACATGCTGGTTACCGACCGGTCGCGAATACGCCCCTGCCCCACCCTGCTGCGACAGCCCGCGACCCATGCCCGAAAGGTTGCCGAGGGGCTCGATGAACACCGACACCCACACCAGTCCGTCGGTCAGCAGCTTGTGGGTGACCGGCGCATTCCGACCCGGCAGGGTGCGCTGGGTCTCGCTGACCACCGCGAAACCTGCCGGGAGCTCGCGGAAGTACCAGTTGCTGTTGCTCGGGTCGATGCTCTGGGCGACGTTCTCCTGCGTCCAGCCGGTCGTGTCGCGCGACTTGGCGCGAAGATCGGTGGCTTCGACGCGGGCCGGCACCTCGATCTGCGTGAACGCAAAACTCTCGAGACGCTCTTGGCGTTCGTTGAGCGTTGTCGCGCGCAGGGACAACATCGAACGCGGCTCGACGCAGATGCTTTGCGGGTAGCGGAAGTTGTCCTTGGGCGACAACAGCACGTTGACGCAATCCATGCCGGCGACGCGGTCTACGCCGGTTCTCGCAACATCGTAGAATTGGGACAGCGTCTTGACCCGCTCCGGGCTGACAAGCTCCGGAAAGAAACGACGGAACGATTGACGTTCGGTGCGAACGGTACGGCTATCGGGCATGTACCACGTCACATCCTGGCCGACGCGGACGATCTCGCGCGGGCGCCCGTTCAACGTCTCGAAGCGCCCCACGCCACCGCTCCCATCGCCGTGGTGCACGACGCGCGTCGTCTCGACAAAATCGCCTCGGCTGTAACTGTAGGTCCCGGCGTAACTCAACTCCCGTGCGGCAGTGGCCATCTTTTGCAGCCATTCGAGGCCATCGGCGGGCGGCGCCTCGGCGTGTGCCAAACTGCCCGCAAGTGCGAGCAGCCAGAGCAAGTGGCGCATCAGCGGGCCGGCTCCTGCCGCGCAACGGGTTCGTAGATGACACTGCGCACTTCGCCCTGATGCAGGGCGAGGTAGTCGTCCATCGGCGAGTGGCCGCCCGGCACAGCCTGCGCTTGTCGCAATGTGTCGTAGCGCGCGGACTCGGTGCTGGTGGTGAGGGCGAGATAGCCCACCACCATCACCGCCGCCACCGAAGCCGCGATCGACATGCCGAGGTTGCGCGTCTGCGCTCCCCACAGCGGCCGCGGCGCAAGCACCGTGGGCTCGGCTGCCAGCCGGGCCGATACGCGCGCAGCGACATTGCAACCGACGTCACCCCGAAGAGCATCGCCGATCAGGTGGTAGGCCGACCACGTGGCCTGCGCCTCCGCATCGCCGAACCGTCGCAGCAGCAGATCCGTCTGCAGTGCGTCGAGCTCGCCGTCCATCAACTCGGAGATCCGTTCTTTTTTCAATTCACCACCTCTGATCCTTGCTGGTGCCGAGCAGCGGGCGCAGCCGCTCGGCGATCGCTTCGCGCGCCCGGAAGATGCGCGAACGCACCGTTCCGATAGGGCAATCCATCACGTTGGCGATCTCTTCGTAACTCATTCCCTCGATCTCGCGCAGCACGATCGCGGTCCTCAAATCCTCTGGCAACGCTTCCATCGCTTCGTTCACTGTTTCGCCGATCTGTTGCGTGGCGAGCAGCGACTCAGGCGTGTTGACATCTCTGAGTCCTTCGGCGGACTCAAAGTTCTCGGCCTCCTCAGAGTCGAAGTCGGTCGAGGTCGGCGCCCGGCGGCCCATCGCCACCAGATAGTTCTTCGCGGTATTGATGCCGATGCGGTAGAGCCAAGTGTAGAAGGCGCTCTCGCCGCGGAAGTTGGGCAGCGCACGGTAGGCCTTGATGAAGGCTTCCTGGGCGACGTCCTCGACTTCCGCGGGGTCGCGGATGAAGCGCGACAAAAGCCGCCCCAACTTGCGCTGGTACTTGGCCACGAGCATGTCGAAAGCACGCTTGTCGCCGCGCTGTGCACGCTCGACCAGTTGCTGGTCGATCTCGCGGTCGCTCATGGTCTAAGGTGCCTTTGACGTATTGTTGGTCTGTGGCGGCTGCTGGCTGGCCGCCGTGCCAGTATAACGGCCGCTTTCCGGGCGCGTCCGGCCTTTGGCCCGGACTGATGAACACAAACCCGCTTCCCGCTACCACCATGACCGCGCCACTCTCCTCCTCATCGGACGTCCTGATCCTCGGCAGCGGTCTTGCCGGCCTCGTCTGCGCGCTGCATCTGGCTGACCAGCGCCGCGTGACCATCGTCACCAAGGGGGCGTTGCTCGACGGCTCCAGTGCGTGGGCGCAAGGCGGTATCGCCGCGGCGATGGCGCGCGAAGACTCGGTCGAATCGCATGTCGAGGACACGCTGGTGGCCGGCGCCGGGCTCTGCCGCCGCGAGGTGGTCGAGCGGATCGCCACCCGCGCGCCGGACGTCATCCGCTGGTTGCAGGCGCAGGGCGTGGCGTTCACCGCCGACGCCGGCGATGGGGGTGCGCTGCACCTTGGTCGCGAGGGCGGCCACAGCGCGCGGCGCATCGTCCATGTCGCCGACAGCACTGGGCGCGCGGTGCAAGAGACGCTCGAACAGCGTGTGCTGCGGCACCCCAACATCATGGTGCTCGAGCAGCGTGTCATCATCGATCTCGTCACCAGCGGTCCGCGCGGCAGCGCCGGACGGCGTGTCCACGGCGCCTACGTGCTCGACCGCGCAAGCGGCGAGGTGGAGACGCTCGGCGCCCCGGCGGTGATCCTCGCCACAGGCGGTCTCGGCAAGGTATACCTGTACACCACCAACCCCGATGTCTCGACCGGGGACGGGGTCGCCATCGCCTGGCGCGCGGGTTGTCGCGTGGCCGACCTTGAGTTCATTCAGTTTCACCCGACTTGCCTGTATCACCCTGATGCAAAGTCTTTTTTGATCAGCGAAGCGCTGCGTGGAGAGGGCGGCCGTTTAGTGCTCGCGGACGGCACGCGCTTCATGCCGTCGCACGACGCGCGGGCTGAGCTCGCGCCACGCGACATCGTCGCCCGCGCCATCGACTTCGAGATGAAGACGCGCGGCCTCGATTGCGTCTGGCTCGACATGACGCACCACCCGCGCGCGTTTATCGAGGAACACTTTCCGACCATCGACGCACGTTGCCGCGAGTTGGGGATCGACATGGCGACGCGGCCGATCCCGGTGGTGCCCGCCGCGCACTACAGCTGCGGAGGTGTCGTCACGGATGCGCATGCCCGCACCGATATCGCCGGTCTGTATGCCGTCGGTGAGGTCGCCTGCACCGGGCTGCACGGCGCCAATCGCCTCGCCAGCAATTCGCTGCTCGAGTGTCTGGTCATGGGTGAGGCGGCCGCCTCAGACATCGTCGCCAGGGAGCCGGTGACACCCCCTGCCCTGCCTGCTTGGGACCACAGCCGGGTCACGCCGGCGCGCGAATCGGTGTTGGTGTCGCACGACTGGGATGCGATCCGGCGCCTGATGTGGGACCTGGTCGGCATCGTCCGTTCCGACGAGCGTCTGGCGCTTGCCGCGCGCCGGCTCGATGCGCTGCACGCCGAGGTGGCTGACTTCTACGCTCGCCATCGCATCGACAACGACCTGCTCGAACTGCGCAACGTCGCCGAGGTGGCACGCTTGATCGTGCGCAGCGCGATGCAGCGGCGCGAGAGCCGCGGCCTGCACTACAACCGTGACGTGCCGCAGACCCTGCCACAGGCGGCCGATACCGTCCTTACGCCCTGAGCGTCTCGTCGCCGAGCAGGCGCACACGCAGACGTCGCAATTCTTCGGCAGGCGCGGACCAAGGGTCGAGGATGAGGTCTGCAGGGCGCTGAGCGCCCTTGCCGCGGATGCGCAGCGCGATCAGCCACGGTGAGACCACGCTGTCGCCGTCAAGGCGGCCCTCGGCGACCAAGTCGCCGCGCGCCGACTCGAGCCGCACCGGGTCACCGAGTTCGAGCCGTAACGTCTCTGCTGACGCCAGAAGGGCGCGGCCGAGACCGCAGGCGCCGAGGCAGACACAGGCGATGCTGTACCAGAGCCACCCCCCTGCCGAACTGGCAAGGCCGGCTATGCCGCTTGCTGCGACCAGCAACGATGCCGCCAGCGCCGGCAGGCGCGAGCGACGCAGCAGCCACGTGTCGCCGCCGCTCATGTGGGCCGGGGGCGGCTCGGTGCGCCATCGCTACCGCTATTCCGCCAGCAGCTTTTCCTTGAGCAGGCGCAGGCGGTCGCGCAGCTCTGCGGCGGTCTCGAACTCGAGGTTGCGCGCAGCGGCCAGCATGTCCTTCTCGACGCGCTTGATCTCCTTCTCGAGCGCCGCACCGTGCAGGTCGGCATCCCCCCCGCCGGCCTTGCGTCCCGACTTGGTGCCCTTGCGCGGGTTGTTGTCGTCGCCGTAGACGCCGTCGATGATGTCCTTGATCGGCTTGGCCACGCCACGCGCCGTGATCTTGTGTTCCACATTGAAGTCGAGTTGCCGTTGACGACGACGCTCAGTCTCGCCGATGGCGCGCGTCAGCGAATCGGTCATCCGGTCGGCGTAGAGGATCGCCGTGCCGTTGAGGTGGCGCGCCGCGCGGCCGATGGTCTGGATCAGGCTGCGCTCTGAGCGCAGGAACCCCTCCTTGTCGGCATCCAGGATCGCGACCAGAGATACCTCGGGGATATCGAGCCCTTCACGCAGCAGATTGATGCCGACCAGCACATCGAACAGACCCAAGCGCAGGTCGCGGATGATCTCGACGCGCTCGACCGTGTCGATGTCGGAGTGCAGGTAGCGTACCTTGAGCCCGCCCTCGTCGAGGAACTCGGTGAGGTCCTCGGCCATCCGCTTGGTCAGCACCGTGACCAGGCTGCGCTCGCCGGCGGCGACGCGCTGCTTGAGCTCGCCGAGCAGGTCGTCGACCTGGCTCGTGGCAGGCCGCACGATGATGATCGGGTCGACGAGGCCGGTCGGCCGCACCAGCTGCTCGACCGTCTGCGCGCTGCGCGCCTGCTCGTAGTTGGCGGGTGTGGCTGAGACGAACACCGACTGCCGCATCTTGCCCTCGAACTCCTCCCACTTGAGCGGGCGGTTGTCCATCGCGCTGGGCAGCCGGAAGCCATAGTCGACCAGGTTCTCCTTGCGCGAGCGGTCGCCCTTGTACATGCCGCCGATCTGCGGGATGGTGACGTGGCTCTCGTCGAAGACCATCAGCGTGTCGCGCGGCAGGTAGTCGATCAGGGTCGGCGGCGGCTCGCCCGGCGCGTGGCCCGAGAGGTGCCGCGAGTAGTTCTCGATGCCCTTGCAGAAGCCGAGCTCGTTGAGCATCTCCAGATCAAAACGTGTGCGCTGCTCGATGCGCTGCGCTTCGACCAGCTTGCCCTCGCGGTTGAAGAAGGCGATCCGCTCGCGCATCTCCTCCTTGATCGTCTCGATGGCCCGCAGGGTGGTGCTGCGCGGCGTCACGTAGTGGCTGCTCGGGTAGACCGTGAATCGGCCCAGACGCTGCTCGATGGCGCCAGTGAGGGGGTCGAACAGGGTCAGTGATTCGACCTCATCATCGAACAGCGTCAGCCGCAGGGCGTTCT
>DALYGT010000056.1:0-7267 GCA_031971375.1 Burkholderiales bacterium
CGGTCGGGTCGCACCCCATTGCCGCGCCCGCTCGCCAAGCGCGTCGTTCGTGCCCTCGGCCAGTGCGGCATCGACCCATGCCGCGCGTGGACTCGCCGCGGCCTCCAGGTACAGCAGCGTCACTGGTGCGAGCGCAGCGTAACGGCGGTAAAAGTCGAGGGCCTGCGGTGTCGCGAGGCCGGCATCGAACACCCACAGCGGGCCCTCCGGCGCTTCGAGCAGACGCGCCATGGCGATCGCGTCGCGCTGCCAGGCGCTGGTCCCCCACTCCGGGTGCCCCTCGCAAGCCATCCAGAGCTGGTGGACCAACTGGGCATCGAAGCGCAGCAACTCGCTGGCACGCGCCTCGCAAGCGCGGCTCAGCAGGTCGGCAAGCGCTGCCTCGCTCGACGGGAAGGCGACAAGACTGCGGCCCATCTCCTCGAACAAGCCAGCGAGTTCGGACGCCAGCGCCCAGTGGTCGGCCTCGGCCAACCAGGGTCGCGCAGCGAGTTGCCGTTGCAACTCGGCCACCAGTTGCGGCCGCACCAGGGTCGCCTGCGCCACCGGCTGCAGTGCCAGCCAGTCCGGCAAGGTGAGCAGGCGCGGCAAGGGGCAGGCACGCCCGACCGCTGCATGCAACGCTCGCGCCCATTCAGGCGCAAAGCCGCTGTGGGGCAGGATGACCGTGTGCGTCGAGAGGGCGGACGCAGCGCCGGCGGTCTCAAGCAGTGCCGTGGCGGCGGCCCGCAGGGCATCGTCCGGCGGCAGTGACAGGGTGCGGGCGGTCATGGCCGCGCCCCGATGTTCAAGTCAAGGGCGCGCTCAGCGCTCGAGCATGCCGCGCTTGTCTTTGACCTTGACCCAGTCGTCGGCTTCGGGCATTGGGTCCTTGCTCTCGATGATCGGCTTCCACAGCCGCGCAAGTTCGGCGTTGAGCTCGATGAAGTCCTGTTGGTCGGCCGGAACGTCATCCTCGGCAAAGATCGCATCTGCCGGACATTCGGCGACACAGAGCGTGCAGTCGATGCACTCGTCGGGGTCGATGACCAGGAAGTTGGGCCCCTCGCGAAAGCAATCCACCGGACAGACGTCGACACAGTCGGTGAATTTGCACTTGATGCAGCCTTCGGTCACTACATAGGTCATGGTGAGACGTCCCCGTTGGTGTCGCCCATCAGCCCGGCGGCCGACGAGCGCAGGATAAACATGAAAAATAATTCGGCAGTTTACCAGACGTCCTTGTTTGGTCCGTGACAGGGTGGGACATTGCGGATACCATTCCTTGGCTTGTGGTATGCAGGTGTCTCCGCAGCGCGGCCTTGTCGAAGACGCCCCGCCTGTCTGTGCGCATCGACCGCCACCCCGGATACACGGCCAAGCCCACAGGCCGGCGCGGTCTACACCCGGAAAGCACCCAACGCCCGGCGTTCCCAGTACCCACCCCCCAGACCAATCACACAAACCAGCACATCCATGAGCGATCCAATCCTCCACGTCAGCGATTCCTCCTTCGAGAACGATGTCCTCAAGGCTACGCAACCTGTCCTCGTCGACTATTGGGCCGACTGGTGCGGCCCCTGCAAGATGATCGCGCCGATCCTTGACGAGGTCGCCCGCGAGTACGCCGGCCGCGTCACCGTCGCCAAGGTCAACATCGACCAGAACCCGGACACGCCGGCGCGCTATGGCATCCGCGGCATCCCGACGCTGATGCTGTTCAAGGACGGCAACGTCGCCGCGACCAAGGTCGGCGCGCTCAGCAAGTCGCAACTCACCGCATTCGTTGACAGCAACCTGTAGTCGCCTTACCTTGTCGGCTCGCTGAAGGCAGACCGCCGCAGCGAGCCGCGCCGCGGGTTCCCCGCCGGCCAATCCCCTCCCCGCGCAGCACCCCCCGCCACCGCCACCTGAGCCCACACAAGGGCCACCCCCGCATGGATCTCGCAGACCTCAAGAACAAACACGTCACCGAACTGGTCGAGATGGCCACCGCTTTCGAGATCGAAGGCGCCAACCGCCTGCGCAAGCAGGAACTCATCTTCGCCCTCCTCAAGAACCACGCCAAAAAGGGCGAGACCATCAGCGGCAGCGGCGCGCTGGAGGTGCTGTCGGACGGCTTCGGCTTCCTGCGCAGCCCCGATACCAGCTACCTGGCCGGGCCGGACGACATCTACGTCAGCCCGTCGCAGATCCGCCGCTTCAACCTGCACGTCGGCGACACCATCCAGGGCGAGATCCGCACGCCCAAGGAAGGCGAGCGCTACTTCGCGCTGGTCAAGGTCGACAGCATCAACGGCGAGCCGCCGGAGAAGGCCAAGAACAAGATCCTGTTCGAGAACCTGACGCCGCTGCACCCCGACGAGCACCTCAAACTCGAGCGCGACATCAAGGCCGAAGAGAACATCACCAGCCGCGTCATCGACATGATCGCGCCGATCGGCAAGGGCCAGCGTGGGCTCATCGTCGCTCCGCCGAAGAGCGGCAAGACGGTGATGATGCAGCACATCGCCCACGCCATCACCAGCAACCACCCGGATGTGGTGCTCATTGTCATGCTGATCGACGAGCGCCCCGAGGAAGTCACGGAGATGTCGCGCACGGTGCGCGGCGAGGTGGTCGCCAGCACCTTCGACGAGCCGCCGCAGCGCCACGTGCAAGTGGCGGAGATGGTGATCGAGAAGGCCAAGCGTCTGGTCGAGCACAAGAAGGACGTGGTCATCCTGCTCGACTCCATCACCCGCCTGGCGCGCGCCTACAACACGGTGCAGCCCGCTTCCGGAAAAGTCCTGACCGGTGGTGTCGACGCCAACGCGCTGCAAAAGCCCAAGCGCTTCTTCGGCGCCGCGCGCAACATCGAGGAGGGCGGCTCGCTGACCATCCTCGCCACCGCACTGATCGATACCGGCAGCCGGATGGACGAGGTGATCTACGAGGAGTTCAAGGGCACCGGCAACAGCGAGATCCACCTCGACCGCCGCAGTGCCGAGAAGCGCGTGTTCCCGGCCATCAACGTCAACCGCTCGGGCACCCGCCGCGAAGAGCTGTTGCTGCCGGCTGACATCCTGCAAAAGGTCTGGGTGCTGCGCAAACTGCTCTACCCGATGGACGACCTCGACGCGATGGAGTTCCTGCTCGACAAGATCCGCGCCACCAAGACCAACGCCGACTTCTTCGATTCGATGCGGCGCGGCTGACGCGCGACCCACCGGCTCCCGAGCCGGCCTGCCACCCTCCGATCAAGACCCCGCCACATGCGGGGTCTTTTCGTTTACGCGCAAAGCGATTTGCTTTTCTCGTGAGCATCAATTAGCGTGTGTCCAACAGTGGTTTTATAAGTCCTTTGACTTAAATAGCCCTGCTAATGAACTTTAGGTGGTGCGGACGTATCTGACCTCGTACGCCCACCTCTCTGCCAGCGATCTTTTGGGGGAAATCATGGCTTTGGTGAAGAAGGCGCGCGTCGATGTCCAACCGCAGAACGATACGCCGTCGCGCATGGAGGCACCCGCCGTGTCGACGCGCGACGCCGACGCGCTGCGCCGCAAGGCGCGCACGCTCGCCAAGCAGCAGCAGGCTGCCGAACGCATCGCGGCTGCGACATCGGAGCTGTCATCGGGCATCAACGAGGCCGCCAGCGCTTCCGAGGAGCTGCGCCGCGCCTCCGACACCATCGCCGCCGGCGCACAGCAGGCCTCAAGCGCCGCCCAGCAGTCGCTGCGCGCGGTGACCGCCATGTCCTCGGCCATCACCCAACAAGCGCAGGGTGCACGCACCTCGCAGACACGCGCCGCCAACATGCAATCGACCGCCGGCAGCGTACAGATCGACGTTGCCGTCTCGGTGAACAACGTCAGCATCGCCGCGCAGCGCCAGATCGCCTCGGTCGAGATGGTCGGCGAACTCGAGCGTCAGGCGGCCAACATCGGCGACATCGTCAAGGCGGTCGCGCGCATCGCCGACCAGACCAACCTGCTTGCGCTCAACGCCGCCATCGAGGCCGCGCGCGCCGGTAAGCACGGCAAGGGCTTCGCAGTGGTCGCAGACGAGGTGCGCACGCTGGCGGAGACGTCCGAGAAGAGCGCTGGCGAGATCCAGAAGCTCGTCTCGCAGATCCAGGGCGAGGTCCAGACCATCTCCGACGGCATCAACCGGTCCGCTACCGCGGTGCAGGAAGAGGCCGAGAAGGGCAAGGTCATCACCGCCCAACTCAAGCAGATCGAGACCGACGCTGCCGAGATCGTGCGTGGCGCCGACGAGATCGCCAGCGCTGCGCAGCAGGCCGCCGCCGCCGCCAATCAGGCGATGCGCGGTGCCGAGTCGATCGCCGCCGCTGCAGAGCAGCAATCCTCCGCCTGCGAGGAGTCCGCCAAGACAGTCGCCGAGCAGGCGCAGGCACTGGCCGAATGCGAAGCGACGGCTGCCAACCTCGCCGAGGTCGCCGAAGACCTCAAGAACAGCACCAACATCTCCAAGAGCGCCGAAGACGTCGCCTCGGCCGCAGAGGAACTCTCGTCCGCGGTGCAGGAGATCAACCGCGCCTCGAGCCAGATCCTGGTCGCCATCGACGAGATCCGCAAGGGTGCGCAGACTCAGGCCTCGGCCTGCGAAGAATCGGCATCCGCGGTGGTGCAGATCGAGACCGGTGCCCAAGTCTCGCGAGAGCGCGCCGAGGGTGCGCTGGAGCGTGTGCGTGTCATCCAGAAGCTGCTGGGCGACAACAAGACCAACATCGACGCACTGGTCACCGGCATCAGCACCTCGGTCGAGACCACCCGTGCCAGCCTCGTGCAGATCAAGGAGCTGGAACTGGTCAGCCGCCGCATCGACAAGATCGTCGACGCGATCACGTCCGTCTCGATCCAGACCAACATGCTGGCGGTGAACGGCGCCATCGAGGCGGCGCGCGCCGGCGAGTTCGGCAAGGGCTTCGTGGTGGTCGCCACCGACATCCGCAACCTCGCCCATGACTCGGCCGAGAACGCCGACCGCATCAAGGACATGGTCAAGAGCGTGCAGGACCAGATCGGCGCGGTGCGCCGAGACCTCGAGGAGATCGCTGCCGCAGCGATGGTCGAGGTCGAGAAGTCCAAGAGCATCACAACCGCGCTGGTGCAGATGGAAGGCGACGTCGAGGAGCTTGCTGGCGGCAACCAGCAGGCGACGGTCCTCTCCGAGCAGATCGCCGCCCAGGTCGCGCAGGTCAAGGCCGGCGTCGAGCAGGTCGCAGCCGCCGCCGCCGAGGCCGAGCAGGCCGCCGGCGAGGCCGCCACCGCCGCCAAGCAGCAGTCGCAGGGTGCCGAGGAGTTGTCTGCGGCCATCGAGGAGATCGCCTCGCTGGCTGACGAGCTGCAAAGCGCCTGAGCCGCGGGGAGACCGTCATGAGCGACCAGACCCCTGATCTGGCGGAAGCCGACGGCGTCGAAGACGACGCCATCGACCTCAACCAGTACGTCACCTTCAAGGTCGGCGGCGAGGTGTTCGCCGCACCGATGGCACCGGTACAGGAGATCATCCGCGTGCCTGACACGGTGCGTGTGCCGCTGGCGCCGCAGCACCTGCTCGGCCTCGCCAACCTGCGTGGCCACGTGCTGCCGATCGTCAGCCTGCGGCAGATCTTCGGGCTGCCAGATATCGCCAACGACGAGCTGACACGCGCCGTGGTGATCGACCTCGGCACACCGATGGGCTTCGTCGTCGACTGCGTGACCAGCGTCATCTCGATCGAACCGGACCAGCTTGAGCCGGCCGACAGCCTCAGCGAAGCTGGCCGCAGCGACCTCATCAGCGGCGTCATCAAGGGTGCCGGCGAAGACATGGTCATGTTGGTCGACTTCGCCAAGCTGATCGAGCGCGCCTTCTCCGAGATCCAGCGCGCCACCGGGACCACGCTCGCCGACAGCGCCCGCCACGGTGGCCCGGAGGGCGACGAGGACACGCTCAGCGACGAGATGCAGCTGGTCAGCTTCGTCGTGGAGGGCCAGGAATACGCCATCCCGATCGCCTCGGTGCAGGAGATCGTGCAAGCCCCTGAACACGTCATCCAGGTCCCCGACGGGCCCGCCGCCCTGGTCGGGATCATGACCCTGCGCAACCGCCTGCTGCCGCTGGTGAGCCTGCGCCACCTGTTCGCGCTGCCGCAGCGCGACCTGTCGCCGTCGGACCGCGTGGTGGTGGTCAACCTCAACCAGGTCTCGGTCGGCTTGGTGATGGACCGCGTCAGCGAGGTGCTGCGCGTGCCCAACGAATTTGTCGACGAGATGCCGCCGATCATGGCCCAGGGCGGGCAGAGCGACATCACCGCGATCTGCCGGCTCAGCCAGGGCGCGCGGCTGGTGTCGGTGATCGCCCCGGAGCGACTGTTCTCGGAGGCCATCCTCGAAACCATCGGCGAGCAACAGCAGCGTGTGGAGGATCAGGACATGGCAGCAATCGACAGCGACGCCGGCAACGCCGACGAGTCGCAAGTGGTGGTGTTCCGGCTCGGCGCCGCCGAGTTCGGCGTGCCGATCGATTCGGTGCAGGAGATCGTGCGGGTGCCCGAGGCGCTGACAAGGGTGCCCAAGTCGCCAGCGTTCGTCGAGGGCGTCATCAACCTGCGCGGCTCGGTGCTGGCGGTGATCGACCAGCGCCGCCGCTTCGGACTGGAGAGCATCGACCGCAGTGACCGTCAGCGCATCATGGTCTACCTGCTCAACGGCCAGCGCACCGGCTTCATCGTCGATTCCGTGGCCGAGGTGATGAAGATCCCGCATGCCGCCATCGAGGAGAGCCCGCGCCTCTCCGCCGAGCAGGCCAAGCTGATCCGCCGTGTCGCCAACCTGCAGCAGAGCAAGCGTCTGGTGATGATGATCGAACCCGACCAACTTCTGGAGGAGCAAGAACTCGACGCCCTCCAGGAGATGGCTGCCTGAGGCGCGCAAGATGACCCGCGTTCTTGTCGTCGACGATTCCGCCCTGATGCGCAGGCAGCTCGTCTCGATGCTCGAGGACGAGCCCGGATTCGAGATCGAGGTGGCGCGCAACGGCCGGGAGGCGTTGCAACAGCTCGACCGCTTCGGCCCGGACGTCATCACCCTCGACATCAACATGCCGGAGATGGACGGCCTCACGGCGCTCTCGCACATCATGGTGCAGCGTCCGACGCCGGTGGTCATGCTCAGCTCGCTCACCGAGAAGGGCGCGATGGCCACACTCGAGGCGATGGCACTCGGTGCCGTCGATTACCTGCCCAAGCCGGACGGCACCATCTCGTTGTCCATCGACCAGGTGCGCGGCGAGCTGCTGT
>DALYGT010000057.1:0-7247 GCA_031971375.1 Burkholderiales bacterium
CTTCCGGCCCTGACCAGGTTCACCGCCATGCAATGCGGGGAGGCCCGCCATGAACTGCTCTGCGGGTCGCGAACGGCACTTTCCGGCAGAGGGGCGACGACTGCCGCCATTGCATGACTTTAGCCTCCGACGTACCGGCATGTCCAGCGGGCGCAAAGTCTTGCACGGTCGGGACGCATGACTAGTAGGGACTTGCGCCACAATGTGGTGGTGAATCCTCTGCGCCCATCAGGGCACGTCGCGTCCAGCCAAGACAGCAGCCCTGCCTCGCCAGGCATGGCGGACCTCGCCGCGCTGGTGCGCGACGCGGCGGATGCCATCGTCGCGCTGGATCCGCTCGGTCGGGTGACGTGTTGGAACCCGGCCGCAGAACGGCTGCTCGGACACCGTGCCTCGGCGACCATCGGCCAGCCGGCTCCGCACCTGCCGTCGGCCACCCGCTTACCGTCGGTGAGCCGCGGCATCGTGCATCGCATACACGCCGACGGCACGGTGCTCGAACTGTTGGCCACCGTGTCCCCTATCCACGGCACGGATGGCAGTCTGTCGGGCTGGTCAGAGATCCTGCGGCCCATCGATCTGGCGGTCGAAGCGCCCGACGGCGGTGAGGGAGACACCGCCCGCTTGCTCGCCGGCGCGCTGGACCGCGGCGAACTCGAGGTGCTCTACCAACCGATCTTCCGCCTTAGCGATCGTCACCCTGTCGGCGCCGAGGCACTGCTACGTTGGCGTCACCCGGCGGACGGGGTCGTGCTGCCGGACCGCTTCATCCACCTTGCCGAGCGCGATGGCCTCATTCCCAGCTTCGGCCTCTTCGCGCTGCGCCACGCCTGCGCGCAGATCGCCGAATGGACGCGCTCGGGCGCCCGGGTCCTGCCGCTGTCGGTCAATGTATCGGCGCATCAGTTCCGCCTGCCAGAGTTCGCCACGACCTTCGCCGCCAGTATCACCTCGGCCGGCATAGACCCACGCTGGCTCAAGCTGGAGATCACCGAATCGGCGCTGGTCGAAGACCCGGTCGCCGCTTCGGCGCGTCTGGGCGAATTGCGCGCACTGGGTGTGGTCATCGCCATCGATGATTTCGGCGTGGGTCACTCGTCGCTGTCACGTTTGCGTCAGTATCCGATCGACACGCTCAAGGTCGATCGCAGCTTCCTGCGCGACGTCGCCAGCGACCCGATCTCGCGCGAGGTCATGGGCGCGATCATCCGGCTGGCGCACAAGCTCGGGCTGAGCGTCGTGGCCGAGGGCATCGAGACCCCCGGACAACTCGAGGCACTGGTCGATCTGGGTTGCGACGCCGGTCAGGGCTTCCTGCTGGCGCGGCCGATGTCGGCAGCGGAGTTCGCAGCCCTCATGACGCCCGGCTGAGCCGGGCGTCTGCCAACCAAGTGGCGCGGACGGAGAAGGTCAGGTCGCGCTGACCACCGGCCCGGCGCGCAGCAGGTGACGCACACTGGCCTCGATACCCGCGCTGTCGAGCCCTTCCATGGCGAGCAGCGTCGCATGGTCGCCATGGTCGATGAAGCGGTCCGGCAGGCCGAGGTGGTGGATCGGCACCATCGGGATGCGGTCGCCGAGCGCGACCAGACCCTCGGCGCAAGCCGACCCTGCACCGCCCTGGATCACGTGTTCCTCGACGGTGACCAGCAGGTCGTGGCTGTTCGCCGCCCAGGCCAGTGTGTCGAGGTCGAGCGGCTTGACGAAGCGCATGTCGACCACCGTGGCATCGAGCGCCTCGGCCGCCTTGAGCGCCTGACCGACCATCGAACCGAAGGCGAGGATCGCGACCCGAGCACCCTCGGCCGCGGCGCTGGTGCGCAATGTCTCGGCCTTGCCGATCGGCAGCGGCTCGAGCGTGTCGCCGGCGTCGACGCCGAGGCCGGCCCCGCGCGGGTAGCGCACGGCGCTCGGGCCGTCGTAGGCGAGCCCGGTGCTGAGCATGCGACGGCACTCGCGCTCGTCGCGCGGCGCCATCACCACCATGTGCGGGATGCAGCGCAGAAAGCTGTAGTCATAGATGCCGGCGTGGGTGGCGCCGTCGGCACCCACCAGACCCGCGCGGTCGAGCGCAAATAGCACCGGCAGCTTCTGCAGGGCCACATCGTGGATCAGCTGATCGTACGCACGCTGGAGGAAGGTGCTGTAGATCGCCACCACCGGCTTGAGACCCTCGCAGGCGATGCCGGCAGCAAAGGTCACTGCGTGCTGCTCGGCGATACCGACGTCGTAATAGCGGTCGGGGAAGCGCTCGGCATACTCGACCATGCCCGAGCCCTCGCGCATCGCCGGGGTGATGCCGACCACTCGCGCGTCGGCCGCCGCGGCATCGCACAACCACTTGCCGAACACAGCCGAGTAGGTCGGTTTGGCCGGCGCGGCAGCGGGCTTGATGCCGGCCGCCGGGTCGAACTTGCCGGGGCCGTGGTAGAGGATCGGGTCGGCCTCGGCACGTTCATAGCCGGCGCCCTTGCGCGTCACCACATGCAGGAACTGCGGCCCTTTGAGGCGACGCAGGTTGATCAGTGTCGGCACCAAGGCATCCAGGTCATGGCCGTCGATCGGGCCGACATAGTTGAAGCCGAACTCCTCGAACAGCGTGCCGGGCGTGACAAAGCCCTTGGCCGTCTCCTCGACCCGGTGCGCCAGTTCGCGCATCGACGGCAGACCGCTGAGCAGCTGCTTGCCGAGCTCCTTGGTGCTCGTGTAGAGCCGGCTCGACAGCAGGCGCGTGAGGTACTTCGAGAGCGCGCCGACCGGCGGGCTGATCGACATCTCGTTGTCATTGAGGATGACCAGCAGGTCGATGTCGCGCTCGATACCGGCGTTGTTGAGCGCCTCGAATGCCAGACCAGCGCTCATCGCACCATCGCCGATCACGGCGACGTGACGGCGACGGTCGTTGCCCTCGTGCTCGCCCTTCTGCCGGGAGGCGATCGCCATGCCAAGAGCCGCCGAGATGCTGGTCGACGAGTGGGCGGTGCCAAAATGGTCGTACTCGCTCTCGCAGCGCCGCGGGAAACCCGACAGCCCACCGAGCTGGCGCAGCGAACCCATGCGCTCACGCCGACCGGTGAGGATCTTGTGCGGGTAGCTCTGGTGCCCGACATCCCAGATCAACCGGTCGTAGGGCAGGTTGAAGACATGATGGATGGCGATGGTGAGCTCGACCGTGCCGAGGTTCGACGACAGGTGTCCGCCGGTACTGGCCACCGAACGCAACAGGAACTCGCGCAGCTCAGCCGACAGCTGCTTGAGCTGCGCACGGTTCAGACCACGGACCTGCGCCGGGCTGTTGACCCTGTCCAGGATAGGTTCCAGATCGTCCATGGGCGCGAATTGTGCGCCATCCAGGCCGGTGAATGTTGCCGCGCGGTCGAACGTGTTCATGTGGCCTCCACACTCAGTCTAGCCGGCGTCGAAGGCTCGGCACGCGTCCCCATCCCCCACTGCCAGAGTCGCTCGAAGGGGATCGGCAGAACCATGAACCAGTGCTCGAGCACGGCCAGACTCAGCAGCATCGACGCCAGCGACGCCGACACCGGCAAGAAGCCGGCCCCCCGATGTGTCCAGGCGAACTCCCAGCCACCCATGGCCGCAGCCGTGGCAAGCGTGACCACCAGCGGGAACAGCGGGTTGATCGGTTTGCGCTGGAAATAGGTCGGCAGGTAGCGCAGGTGTGCCGGCAGGAAGGTCTCAGAGAAATTGCGCACACCAAGGAAGATGTTGAGCTTGGCACTCTGCCGCATCACCCAGAAGATGAGGAAGGTGCACAGGCCGACACGATTGCTGCCGCCGGCGGTCACTACGAACACCCCTGCGGCGAGCACGATCAGGGCGAGTTCATGGTGCAGCACCACCTGCAGCGCAAAACCGGCGCGCTGCCAGCCGCGCGACCCGGTCGGCAGGTCGATGCGGCGCGGGCCGGTGACGTAGCCAAGCAGGAAGGCGATCTCCTGCCAGGCCCATATCAGCAGCGCACAACTGAAGGCGCAGTAGGCCCCGGCCTCGGTGGCGACGTTGCGTGACGCCGCCAGTCCCCAGAACGCGGCGATGGCCAGCCAGCTCGCCAGCGTGAAGGTGAGCCGGTAGGTCGAGCGCGGCAGCCGGTTGAGCCAGATGATGGCGCCCGTGCCGAACCACCACGCGAACAGCGTGAAGAGGGCTGGCAGCAGCAGGTCGCTCATGGCAGTCCCGATCAGGCCGAGCCGCTCACCACACCGGCTCGAGGCGCGGATCGGCGGGCAGCTCGTGGTTATGTGCCGGCAGCGTGTACATGCGCACGAAGGTCGCCGCCGCAGTCAGCGCCAGACCGGCGCGTCGCACCGTGTTCCAGACGCCACCTGCCTGGCGCGCCGCGTCCATCGCCTCGGCGGTGATCCGCAGCTTCTCGAGCCCGGCACGGAAGCGCGGCGACTCGAAGTCGAGCGTGACCGGGAACACCTGCCGCGAGATCTCGCGCGTGACACGGAACACCTCCATGTCGTAGGTGTCCGGCTCGAGGCCGAGCGACTTGTGGAACACCGGCCGTGCATGGTCGCGCACATACATGGTGGCGAACACCGCCAGCGTGAAGAAGCGGATCCACCAGCGGTTGATGCCGCTGGTCAGGCTTTTGTCGGCGCGCATCAGCAGGGCGAAGGCCTCGCCGTGGCGGAACTCGTCGTTGCACCACTCACGGAACCACTTGAAGATCGGGTGGAAGCACAGCTCCGGATGACGCTCGATCTGGCGGTAGATGGTGATGTAGCGGGCGTAACCGATCTTCTCCGAGAGGTAGGTCGCGTAGAAGATGTACTTGGGCTTGAAGTAGGTGTACTTCTTGGCCTTGACGAGAAAGCCGAGGTCCACACCGATACCGAAGTCCTTGAGCCACTGGTTGATGAACCCGGCGTGGCGCGACTCATCGCGGGCCATGTAACCGAACAGGTCCTTCATGTCCTGATTCTTCACCCGGCGGCGGATCTCGGCGTACAGCACACAGCCGGAGAACTCTGCAGTCACCGAGCTGATCAGGAAGTCGACGAACTCCTGGTAGAGCTCGTCCGGCAGGTGCGAGTAGTCCTGGCCGAGCATGTCGACCGGGCGCTCGAAGTGGCCATTGTTGGGGTCCGCCTTGAACTCTGCCATGAGCGCGTCCCACTGCGGACGGATGGCACTGACGTCGAGGCGGTCCATTGCATCAAAATCGGTGGTGTAGAAGCGCGGATCGAGCAGGGTGTTCTTCTGCGCCTGGCGGGTCGAGTCGCTGACGCCCGCGGCATCGTCGAGTGGCGTGTTCTCGGTCATGGCATTCATGGCTGTTGGGCTCCGGTTGGCGCAGCTTGGGCAGATACGAGTCGAGTTGCGGCACTCGCACCGGCGGCACGCGGTCGTGGGTAGTTGCGTGAGGTCGAGAATCGGCGTTCCGAGAAACTCACCTCGTAGAGGAGGTCGAGTTCGAAGCGTGACAGTGCGTAGGTCTTGAAGCGCTCCCACCACGAGGCGCGCGAGACCGTCGCCTTGCGGTCGACGGCGTAGCGCTCACCCCAGGCGATGCGCGTCGGCGGGTTGTGTACCAACACCTCGTCGCCCGGCCCCACCTCGACATCCTGCAGGATGACGTGGGCGTAGCAGTCATCGGCGGTGTGCGCAAGTTCGACCCGGCAGGGCACGGTGGCGACACGCGGGCTGCTGCTCATGGCGCGACCTCAACGAGCATGCGCGCGAAGGCTCCGGCGTTGGTCGGGCCGAAGGCGGTGAGCTCGATGTGTTCGCCGGTGGCAAGGTCGCGCAGTATCAGGAGCCCGCCGTCGAGCGACAACTCGAAGGGCTCGTCGGGACGCTTGCTCAGGCGCCGGCGCTCACGCGCCATGCCACGCAGGATGCCACGCACAAAGCCGGCTTCGCCGGTGACGCGGTAGACCTCGCGGCCGGTGTCGGCGTCGAGCACCTGTACCGACTTGTCGGGGGCATCCACGAACCGCAGCCGACGCAGACCGACGCTCTTGAGCACCGGTGTGGCGCGGGTGGCCGCGCTGGTCACCACCGTTGTCGCGTGAGGCTCCGGTGTCGCGTGAGGCTCGGAACCGCGCAGCGACTGCGCATGCAGTTCGACGCCGAGCCAGAAACCGATGGCAGGCAGGATGACCACAGCCGCCATCAGCCAGGTCGGCATGACGGCGAGGATCGGGAAACGGACAGCCGCGCGCGCGCGCCAGTCCGGGACGCTCCCCGCAGTCACGGTGCCGGCCAGGCGGCTCACGCCGACCTCACCCCGGCCAGACTGCCGAGCACGCGTACGCCATCGGCCGATGCTGCGCCGGCGACCACTCGGACGTCGGCACCAGCCAGGACGGTTGCGGCGCTTCCCTCCTGCTGCGCTCGCCAAGCGGCGCTCAGCTGCGTCGCAACCTGCGCGGCCCCGGGCAGACAGCGCAGCGCCGGCTCCGGGCGCGCCAGACGCCAGGGGCGTGCATGCGGCCAGAGGTGGGCGTAGGCGATGCGCTGCCCGGTCGCCAGGCGCAAGCAGATGTCGCCACTGCCGTCAGCCTCGAGGCGCAGGTCGGCGGCGGCGTGGCCGCATCAAGCTCGGCGAAATGGGCGATCTCGGGGGCGAACCGCTCGGGCGAGAGGGCCTCTGTCGTCGGGGGCGGCGGCGCCGCAGGAACCTGGGCCGTTGCGACGGTGGCAGTTGCAATCAGGGCCAGGGTCAGGCCAAGCACGAACTTTGATGTCTTCATGGATCTCCAGCTCCCGGGGGGCCTCCATCTTAAGGCCTGCGCGGCGAAAGGCGATAGCGGGCCTCGACAGACTTCATCGGGTTCCATTAGCTGTAGGCGCCCGACTGGAGAGAGCATGTCTTCGCACCATCACGACCCCGAAGCGGACGCCGACGACCGCCAGCTGCACCGGCTGCTGTTCTTCTCCGACGCGGTCTTCGCCATCGTTCTGACCCTGCTCGCCCTGGAGCTCAAGGCGCCGGAAGGCGAAACCATTGCCGAGCTGGCGAGGGGTCTGGCCAGGATGATCGGAGACTTCATAGCCTTTGCGGGATCCTTCGCCGTCGTGGCCTTCTGGTGGATGGGTCATATGAGCGCCATGCGCAGGCTGGCCCGTTTCGACCGGGTCGTAGCGGCGCTGAATCTGGTCTTCCTGCTGTCGGTCTGCCTTATGCCGTTTTCCACCAGCCTCATGTCTCACGGAAGGTTTTCTGGGTTCGCGTGGGAGATCTACTGCTGGAACCTTATTCTCACCTCGGTGGTCAT
>DALYGT010000058.1:0-7235 GCA_031971375.1 Burkholderiales bacterium
ACAAATCGCGTATGGTCGCCGAGCACTTCGACTGGGTGCACGGCATCGATCGCGAAAGCATCGCGCGCCGCTTGTCGGACCAACGGCCTGCTGGCAAGCCGCCGCTCAAAGTGTGTATCCAAGTCAACGTGAGCGGCGAGGACACCAAGAGCGGCGTCGCGCCAGAGGCCGTCGGCCCCCTGGCGCGCGCCATCGTCGCCATGCCGCACCTTGAGTTGCGCGGGCTGATGGCGATCCCCGCCCCCGCAGAAGATGCCGCCGCGCAACGCATACCGTTCGCTGCGCTGCGCCAACTGCGCGACGGCCTCGCCGCAAGGGGCATCGCGCTGCCCGACCTGTCGATGGGCATGTCGGCCGACTACGCCGCAGCCGTGCACGAGGGCGCCACCCTGGTTCGCATCGGCTCGGCGATCTTTGGCGCACGGCAGCCGCGCACCAGCGAGACCATCGCTCCGGGGACGGCCGTATGAGCACCGCCCCGGTCACCCGCTTCGTCGGCGGCGGCAATATGGCTTCGGCGCTGATCGGCGGCCTGATCCGCACCGGTCACCCGCCGGCCAGCATCCAGGTGGTCGAGCCGGACGCCACCGCGTGCGAGCGCCTGACGCGCGACTTCGGCATCGACGCCCGCGCCGACGCGGCCGGCCTCGCGCCGTGCGCGGTCGCAGTGCTGGTGGTCAAGCCACAGGTGCTGCGCGATGTCGCGCACGCCCATGCCGCATCGCTCGCAGACGCCCTGGTGGTCTCGGTCGCCGCCGGCATCCGTCTCGCCGACCTGTCGCGCTGGCTCGGGGGCCACCGTCGCATCGTGCGCGCCATGCCCAACACGCCGGCGCTGGTCGGTGCGGGCGTGACCGGCCTCGCTGCCGCGCCTCGCCTCGACGACGCCGATCGGGCCACGGCGCAGGCCTTGTTCGACGCCGTCGGCAGCACCCTGTGGGTCGATGGCGACAGCGGCATCGACCTTGTCACCGCGATCAGCGGCAGCGGGCCGGCCTACGTCATGTTCATGGCCGAGGCGCTGACCGCCGCCGGCGTCGCGCAAGGGCTCGACGCGCTGCAGGCGCAGCGACTCGCGCTCGACACCATGGCCGGTGCGGTGGCGCTGATGCGCAGCAGCGACGACCCGCCCGCGACCCTGCGCGCCCGCGTGACCTCGCCCGGTGGCACCACCGAACGCGGCATCGCTGCGCTGCAGACTGGTGGCCTCGAAGCACTGGTCGCGGCAGCCGTCACTGCCGCCCGCGCACGCGCTGCAGAACTCGGCGACATCCTCGGCAAGGACCCGCAATGACCCACCAACTCGCACTTTTTCTCGTCAACAGCATCTTCGGCCTGTTCGCCACCGCGCTGATGCTGCGCTTCATGCTGCAGTGGGTCGGTGCGCCCTTCGGCAACCCGCTGGGCCACATGCTGCGCACACTCACCGACTGGCTGGTGCGCCCGCTACGCAAGGTCTTCACGTCGAGCCGCCACGACCCCGGCATCCTGCTCGCGGTATGGCTGATCGAGGTGCTCAAAGTCTGGCTCGGGGGCGTCCTGACGATCCCGGTCTACCCGCCGCTGGCGTTGGCTGCCATCGGGCTGTTCGCCCTGATCAAGCTCTGGGTGGAGGTGCTGTGGATGGCCACCATCGCCATGGCCATCCTCAGTTGGGTGGCGCCGCGCAACGAGCTCATGCCGATGCTGCAGCTGCTCTGCGAGCCGGTGCTGGCGCCGATCCGCCGCATCCTGCCCACGACCAGCGGCATCGACTTCTCGCCACTCGTGGTGCTGCTCGCGGGTCAGATGCTGATGACCATCGTCTTGCCAACCCTCGAACACAACCTCATCCGCACATTGCTGTAGCGTGCCCGCAGCGCGACCGCGCGCACGCGGTCAGCATCAGAGCGGCCCCACACGGCTTATTTGTCCGTCATCACCCAGACGCCGTCCCACTCGCCCTCGGGCGGGTTCGCCTTGAGGAATTCGCAGCGCTCGATGTAAGTCTTGCTGAGCTTGTCCTGCGGGTTGTAGGACAGCGCCTTCTCGAAAGCGGTGACGGCATCGTCAAAGCGACCCGCTCGGTACCGCGCCAGACCCTCGGTGAAGTTGCCGAGCACGTCCATCATGTTGGGGAAGCTCTGCGGCGTGTGGTAGTCGAGCACCTCGTAGACACTCACCGGCTGGGTCTTGCCCTTGACCACCACGAGGTCGACCTCGCGCATGCGGTAGATGCCGCGCAGCTTGGCCTGGGTGAACTCGGAGATGAGGATCTTGGCCGAGTATTGCTTGCAAGCCGACTCGAGGCGCGCAGCGAGGTTGACGCCGTCACCGATCACGGTGAAGTCCATGCGCTTCTTCGAGCCGATGTTGCCGCTGACCACCACATCGGTGTTGAGGCCGATACCGATGTGCACCGGCAGCTTGCCCTCCGACTCGCGCACCACGTTCCATTCGTTGAGTTCGCGGATCATCGAGACCGCCGCACGCACCGCGCGGTCCTCGTCGTCGTCATGCGCGAGCGGGATGCCGAAGCCGGCCATGATCGCGTCGCCGATGAACTTGTCGAGCATGCCGCCCTCGCGGGTGATGCAGTCGACCATGATCTCGAAGTACTCGTTGAGCAGCGTCACCGTGGCCTGCGGACCGAGCGCCTCGGTCAGCGTGGTGAAGCCGCGAATGTCGGAGAACAACAGGGTGGCGACCACGCTCTGGCCGCCCATCGCCTCGCCGCCCTTGGCCATGAGTTGGTCGGCGATGGCCGGGTCGACATACCGCGACATGGTCGACTTCATCCGCTTCTCGGACGAGATGTCTTCGAACATGACCATGGTGCCGAGGTGCCCGCCCTCGACGTTGGTGAGCGGCAGGATGGTGCTGTTGACCGAGACGTGCTCACCCTCGATGGTCATCTCGGCATCCATGGTGATGTCGGGCTCGGACTCGGCGGTGAGCTTGCGCACCTTCTCCATGACCCAGGCATTGGCGTCGCTGAAAACCACCTCGGCCTTGATGCCGACGATCTCGTCGACGCGGCGGCGGAGGATGCGCGATCCCGCGCTGTTGCAGGTGACGACCTTCTCGTCCTCGTCGAGCGTGATCACGCCGTTGCTCATCGACTCGAGCATCGACTCGTTGTAGTTCTTCATGTTCTGCACGTCGGCGAACAGGCTGGCGTTCTCGAGCGAGATGGCGATCTGCGCGGTGAAGGCCTTGAGGCGCGATTCGTCCTCGGCGGTGAAGACGCCGTTCTTCTTGTTGAGCACCTGGGTGACGCCGATCACCTTGCCCTTCTGGTTGATGATCGGCACACAGAGGATGCTGCGGGTGAAGAAGCCGGATTTCTTGTCGAACGCCGGGTTGAAGCGCAGATCGGCGTAGGCGTGCGGGATGTTGATGGTCTTGCCGCTGCTGAACACGGCACCCGCGATGCCAGCGGTGTTGGGCAGGCGGATCTGCATCGAGCCCAGCCCCTGCCCGACCTGCGACCACAGCGTCTGCGTCTTCTCGTCGTTGAGGAAGAGCGTGCTGCGCTCGGCGGTGAGCATCCGCGTGGCCTCGGCCATCACCTTGTTGAGCAGCGAGTCGATCTTGATGTCGGAGGTGAGGTCGCTGACCACCTCGAGGAACTCGAGCTCCTGCTCGCGGATGCGCTTCATCCGCTCGACCAGCGCCATGCTCTCCAGACCCAGCGCGCCCTGGGTGGTGATGGCGGCGAACAGCTCCTGATCCTGCTTGGAGAATCTGCCGGTCTTCTTGTTGAGCGCCTGAGCGACGCCGATGAGCTCGCCCTTGGCGTTGCGGATCGGCACGCAGAGGATGCTCTGCGTCTTGTAGCCGGTGCGCTGGTCGATCGAGCTGTCGAAGCGCTTGTCCTTGTAGGCGTCGTGGATGATCGCCGGCTCGCCGTTCTGGTAGACCCAGCCGGCGACCCCACGGTCGTTCATCAGCCTGATCTCCTGCGTCAGGTTGCCCTGCGCGACGCGGCTGTAGAGCTCGTTGGTGGCCGGGTCGTTGAGGAACAGCGTGCTGCGATCGGCCTCGAGCTGGTCGGTGCTCACCTCCACCAACAGGTGCAGGATCTCGTCGAGCGAATCCATCGCCGCGACCTTCTCGGAGATCGAGAGCAGCAGGCGCAGCAGGTTCTCTTGCCAGGTCTTGCCGACCAGTGCGACCGAGTACGCAGAAGAGTGGGTCGACTTGGCGGCAGCTGACTTGGCAGCGCCTCCCTTGCGGGGCGCGGCTGCAGCGGACTTGGCGGGGGGAGGCGTCTTGTCGGTCATTTGCGGGTCTGCTCAAGTGAATCACGCATGGCTTGCACGGTTTCGCGGAGCTGCAGGTTCTCCGCCTCGATGCGCTGGATGGCGGACTGCACCAGACGGTCGCGCTCGGCGCGCTCGGCGTCGAGCTTGTCGCGCATGGCCTGGGCGAGCTGGCGCATCTGGGTCAGTTCGGCGGAGAAACGCTGCGTGGTGTTCTGCACCGCCTCGTCGGTGGCGCGGTGTGCGGCCTCGAGCGCGTCGCGCATGGTCTGCACCGTCTGCTTGAGCTGGCGCATCTCGTCGGCCTGTGCAGCGACAGCGGCCTGCACACGCGTCTCCTCCTGACGCCGCTGCTCCTCGAGGGCATCGCGCATGGCGGCGATGGTGGCCTTGAGCTGCGCGACCTCACGGTCGTGCCGGAGTTGCGTCTCTTCGAACGACAGGCTGGCGCCCGGGCCGGAGCTCTGTGGAGCGGTGCTCGGGTTGCTGTCGGACGCTGCGCGGGTGGACACGGGTGGGGCGGCGGCATGGCCGGGGGCTCGTATCCCCTAACCATATCCGTTTGGGCCTTGTATCTGCAAGGCTGCGCCCCAAGTCGTTGCAAAGACAGGCTTCTGTGTCGCGGCGTGGGCCAGCGTCGATCAAGGAACCGATCCGCCATCGTGTCGCACCAAATCGTCAGGGTTCACCGTTACCCTACGCAGCCCGATCCCCGCCACCCTAGATGGAGCCGACATGACCACCCCCGCCCGCGACCTGTTCTCTCCACTGCGCCTCGGTGCGCTGACCCTGCCCAACCGCATCGTCATGGCGCCGCTGACCCGCTGCCGCGCCGTCGAGGGCAATGTCCCGGGGCCGCTGGCGCCGCTCTACTACGCGCAACGCGCCAGCGCCGGGCTGATCATCTCGGAGGCGACACAGATCGTGCCCGAAGGCCAGGGTTACCCGGCCACGCCAGGCATCCACAGCGATGAGCAGGTCGCCGGCTGGAAGCAGGTCACCACTGCGGTGCATGCCGCCGGTGGACGCATGTTCCTGCAGCTCTGGCACGTCGGGCGCATCTCGCACGAGGCCTTCCAACCCGGAGGCGTGCTGCCAGTGGCGCCGTCGGCCATCGCGGCGGCAGGCCAGGCGATGACGCGCTTCGGCGCGAAAGACCACCCGGTACCGCGCGCGCTCGAGCTCGCCGAGCTGCCAGGTGTGGTCGAGACATACGTCACTGCCACCCGTCGCGCGCTTGACGCCGGCTTTGACGGCGTCGAGATCCATGCCGCCAACGGCTACCTGCTCGACCAGTTCCTGCGCGACAAGTCCAACCATCGCACCGATGCCTACGGTGGCAGCATCAGCAACCGCATCCGCCTGCTCGACGAGGTGGTGGCGGCCGTCACAGCCGTCGCCGGCGCCGGTCGGGTCGGCGTACGCATCTCGCCGGAGAACACCTTCAACGACATCGACGACAGCGACCCGCAAGCGCTGTTCCACGCCGTGGCAAGCATGCTGCGCGGGCGTGTCGAGTACCTGCACGTGGTCGAGGGCGAGGATCGCAAGTCGATGGATTCCGCGCGTGTCGACTACCGGTCCTTGCGCGAGGCTTTTGCCGGCACCTACATGGCCTGCTGCAACTACACGCCGGAGCGCGCCACAGCGGCAGTGGCTGCGGGCGACGCCGACCTGGTGGCCTTCGGCAAGGCCTACATCGGCAACCCGGACCTGGTGACGCGCATCCAGCTCGGCATCCCGCTGGTGCGCAGCGATGCCAAGACCTGGTACGGCGGCACCGACAAGGGCTACACCGACCACGCGCTGGCGAGCACGCTGGAGGGTTGAGAGGTGCGCCGCCGCGATGCGCTCATCCGCCTGGCGGCACTCGCCGCCGCGGGCGTCGCATCAGTGGCAGGCTGGCCGGCAACGGCAGCCGGTTTCGTGCGGCGCAGCTTCACGCCCGAACCGCTCGAGCGGACACTCGCCGCGCTCGGCGCATCTGGTGCCACGCCATCGCCCGCCATCAGCCTGCTACTGCCCGACGTCGCAGAAGACGGTGCCGCGGTGCAGATGAGCCTGACGACCACGCTAGCGGCGGTGCGCGCGCTCGTGCTGGTGCGCCGTAACCGCATCCCCCTGGTGGCGGACATCGAGTTCCCGCCCGGCACCGTGCCCTTCTTCGAGGCACGCATCAAGATGGCCGAAGACTCCGAGGTGATGGCGCTGATCGAGACTGAAGACGGCCGCTGGTACTCCGCAGCAAAGCAGGTCAAGGTCATCCTCGGTGGCTGCGGGGGGCAGGACTGACCATGCCCGAGGCGATGCGCATCCGCGCGGTAGAGCGGGACGGCGTGGTCGACACGCGGGTGCAGATCCGCCACGACATGGAGTCAGGCTCGCGCAAGAACGAAGCCGGCGAGGTCGTGCCCGCCTGGTACATCACGCGTTTCGGGGTCGAGGTCGACGGCCGCGAGGTGTTTGTCGCGCAGCTGGGGCCGGGCGTGTCGCGCAACCCGCTGCTGCATTTCCGCTTCCGCGCTGGTCGCAAGGGTCAGGCCATCGTCGCGCGCTGGGAGGACTCGCGCGGCGAGACGCGGGAGGACCGCAGCATCATCGAGTAGACCGGCGGTGGCGGGTCTTCCACCGGGACACCCGCCTGTCGCCGATGCTCCGCCAAGGGTCAGCGGCTGGCCGGCGCGAAGCGGGCACCCACCAGCACGCCGATCTCGAACAGGATGCACAGCGGGACCGCCATCATGAGCTGGGAGACGACATCCGGCGGCGTGAAGATGGCACCCACCACAAAGGCGCCGACGATCACATACGGCCGCGACTCGCGCAGCTTGGCCGGTGTGACGATGCCGGTGGCGACCAGCACGACCACCAGCACCGGGACCTCGAAGGTCACGCCAAAGGCGATGAACAGCCCCAGCACAAAATCAAAGTATGCAGCGATGTCGGTCATCACTGCGACGCCCTCGGGCGCAAAGCCGGTCACGAAGGCGA
>DALYGT010000059.1:0-7145 GCA_031971375.1 Burkholderiales bacterium
GGCATGCCGTGTGCAGTCATCTCGGCGCCCATCCACGTGCAGGACTTCCCGGCGCGCTATGCACCGCAGATGGGCTTCGAGGGCGCCAACGTCCTGTTCGACACCTGGGTCCATCCGCTGATGATGGGGCTAGAGGAACACCTCCTCGGCATGTTCCGCGAGGACTTCGAGTTCCATGACGGCGCCGCCGCGTCACACCTCGGTCACGGCACTGCGCGGCAACAGCCGCAACCCCCCGAGCCTGCCTCACCCATTGCCGTCGGCGAGGCCGCGACGGCGGCGGCCGGCGTGGCCACCTCGTCGACTGCTGGCGAGCCTGCCGTCGGGCAGCCGGTTTGGGCCGGTGACGCCCAGAAGGAGCTCGGCAAGATCCCGTTCTTTGTGCGCGGCAAAGCCAAGCGCAACACCGAGCGTTATGCCTGCGAGCACGGCGTCGGTCTGATCACGGTCGAGACCCTGTACGAGGCCAAGGCCCATTTCGGGCGCTGACACCATGGACACCCAGGTCAGGGGTTCCCGCGTCCCGCTCGAGTCCGACATCCGTGTCGTCATCGTGACCATGGACACGCACGTGGCCAGCGCCACGCAGCGCGCCCGTGCCACGCTGGCCCGACAGTGCCCGGGCATCGACCTGCGGATGCATGCAGCGTCGGAGTGGAGCGCCAGCGCGATCGCCCTCGAGGCCTGCCGTGACGACATCCGGCACGCCGACATCGTCGTCGTCACCATGCTGTTCCTCGAGGACCATTTCCAGCCGTTGATGCCGCTGTTGCAGGAGAAGCGCAACCAGTGCGACGCCATGGTCTGCATGATGTCGGCACCCGAGGTGGTCAAGCTCACGCGCGTCGGCAAGTTCGACATGAGCGGGCCGACCAACCCGGCCATGGCGCTGCTCAAGAAGCTGCGTGGCAACCGCGAGAACGCGCCCAAAGGCGGCGCACAGCAGATGAAGATGCTGCGCCGCTTGCCGCAGATCCTGCGTTTCATCCCGGGCACTGCACAGGACGCGCGCGCCTACTTCCTCACCCTGCAGTACTGGTTGGGCGGGTCCGAAGACAACATGCTCAACCTGGTGAGCGCGTTGGTGAACCGCTACGCCGACGGCCCACGCAAGGTCTGGCGCGGGAAGATCGAGCCGCAGCCGCCGGTCGAGTACCCGGAGGTCGGCGTCTACCACCCGCGCATGAAGGGACGCATCGCTGAGGACGCAGCTGCGCTGCCGACCTCCAGCAAAGCCCGTGGCCGAGTCGGCATCCTGTTGCTGCGCTCCTACCTGTTGGCCGGCAACAGTGGTCACTACGACGGCGTCATCGCAGCGCTCGAGGCGCAGGGCCTCGACGTCGTGCCGGTGTTCGCGGCGGGCCTCGATGCGCGCCCGGCGATCGACCAGTACTTCTTCCGCGACGGCGTCACCGCCGTCGATGCAGTGATCTCGCTCACCGGTTTCTCGCTGGTCGGTGGACCCGCCTACAACGACGCCAAGTCTGCGGCAGAGGTTCTCGCACGGCTCGACGTGCCCTATATCGCTGCACACCCGGTCGAGTTTCAGAGCCTGGTCGAGTGGGGCGGTTCCGACCGCGGCCTTCTGCCGGTCGAGGGCACCATCATGGTCGCCATTCCCGAGCTCGATGGCGCCACTGTGCCGATGGTCTACGGCGGCCGCCCGGGTCCCGCCGGTACTGCCTGTCAGGGCTGCCATCGTCACTGCAGCTTCGACGAGATTCACAACGAGCAGGACATGGTCTCCTGCGTCGAGCGCGCCGCCACCCTTGCCGCGCGGGTCGCGCGCTGGGTCGAGCTCAAGCGCAGCGAGCGCTCGCAGCGGCGCATCGCCATGGTGGTGTTCAATTTCCCGCCCAACGCCGGCAACGTCGGCACCGCCTCGCACCTGTCGGTGTTCGAGTCGCTACAGAACACCCTGGCCGGGCTCCAGCGCGCTGGCTACAGCGTCGACCTGCCGGACAGCGTCGATACGCTGCGCCGGACTATCGTCGACGGCAACACCCGACACACCGGTGCGCTGGCCAACGTTCATGTGCGTATCCCGGTCGATGACCACGTCCGCCGCGAGCCTTGGCTCGCCGACATCGAGCGGCAATGGGGGCCGGCGCCGGGGCGTCAGCTGACCGACGGCGCCAGCCTGTTCGTCATGGGCGCGCAGTTCGGCAATGTATTCATCGGCGTACAGCCCGGCATGGGTTACGAGGGCGACCCGATGCGTCTGCTGTTCGAGCGGGGCTTTGCCCCCACGCATGCCTTCTCGGCTTTCTACCGCTGGATCCGCGAGGACTTCAAGGCGCATGCTGTCCTGCACTTCGGGACCCATGGTGCGCTGGAGTTCATGCCCGGCAAGCAGACCGGGATGACCGCCTCGTGCTGGCCGGACCGCCTGATCGGCGATCTGCCCAACCTCTACCTCTACGCCGCCAACAACCCGTCCGAGGGCGCCATCGCCAAGCGTCGTGCGGCGGCGACGCTGATCAGCTACCTGACGCCGCCGGTCGCCGAGTCGGGCCTGTACCGCGGCCTGAGCGCGCTCAAGGCCTCGCTCGACCGTTGGCGTGGTCTCGACGACGACACCGCCGGTGAGCGCGAGGGGTTGGCCGAGACCATCCTGACCCAGGCCATCGAACTCGACCTGTTCCCGGCGGAGGCCGAGCAACCGGCGGGCGCTGCACTCGATGCGGCGATCCGACGCCTGGCCGACGAGTTGCTGGAACTCGAGTACACGCTGATCCCCCACGGCTTGCATGTGGTCGGCACTGCGGCCACGCCGACCGAGCGCGTCGACTTCCTCGTCTCGATGACCGAGGCGGGTGACGGCCTCGTGCCGTCGCGTGCGGCAATAGACAGCCTGGTGGCCGGAGAGGGCTATTACCGCTTCGCCGAGACCGCCGGTCTGCCACGCAGCGATGAGGTGAGGCAGTTGTACGACCGTCTCACGATCATCGACGCCCAACTCGCTGTCGATACCGAGGTCGACGCCATCCTGCGTGCGTTCGACGGGCGCTATGTCGCCCCGGCGCCTGGCGGGGACCTGTTGCGCACGCCCGAGATCCTGCCGACCGGCCGCAATGTCCACGGTTTCGACCCTTTCCGCATCCCCAGCCCGTTCGCGCTCAAGGATGGTGCCGGGCAGGCGCGGCGCCTGCTCGACCGCTTCATCGCCGACGGCAACCCACTGCCGGAGTCGGTGGCTGTGGTGCTGTGGGGCACCGACAACCTCAAGACCGAGGGTGCGCCGATCGGCCAGATCCTCGCATTGCTGGGCGCCAAGCCCCGATTTGACAGCTACGGCCGCCTTGCCGGCGCCGATCTCATCCCGCTCGAGGAACTCGGCCGTCCGCGCATCGACGTGGTGGTGACCCTGTCCGGCATCTTCCGCGACCTCATGCCGCTGCAGATCAAGCTGCTCGCCGAGGCCGCCTTTGCCGCCGCCAGCGCCGATGAGCCGCCCGAGTCCAACTATGTGCGCAAGCACACGCTGGACTACATGGCGCGTCACGGCTGCGACGTCGAGACCGCTGCGCTACGCGTCTTCGGCAACGCCGAAGGGGCCTACGGTGCCAACGTCAACAACCTGATCGACAGCAGCGCCTGGAGCGAGGAAGGCGAGCTTGCCGAGACCTATTCGCGCCGCAAGGGCTTTGCCTACGGCCGCAGCGGGCGCCCTATACAACAGGCGGCGCTGCTGCAGAGCGTGCTCGCCGATGTCAGCCTCGCCTTCCAGAACCTCGATTCGGTGGAATTGGGCGTCACCACCATCGATGTCTACTTCGACACCCTCGGCGGCATCAGCGGCGCCATCAAGCGCGCGCAGGGCGGCAAGGCCCCGGCGGTCTACATCGGCGACCAGACCAAAGGCGAGGGCACGGTGCGCAGCCTGTCGGAGCAGGTCGCCATCGAGACCCGCACGCGAATGCTCAACCCCAAGTGGTACGAGGGCATGCTCAAGCACGGCTACGAGGGTGTACGCCAGATCGAGGCACACATCACCAATACCTTCGCCTGGTCGGCCACCACCGGTCAGGTCCAGCCCTGGGTCTATCAGCAACTGACCCAGACCTTCATGCTCGACCCCGAGATGCGCGATCGACTCGCACGTCTCAACCCGGCCGCCTCGGCCAAGTTGGCCAACAGGCTGATCGAGGCGTCCGACCGTGATTTCTGGCAACCCAGCGCAGAGACCCTGGAAGCCCTTCGCCGCGCTGGCGAGGAGCTCGAGGACCGTCTCGAAGGCGTCTACGAAGGAGCATCCGCATGAGTGTCACCACCAGCATCCCGGTCGGGCAGATCCGCCGTCCAGGCGGCCGCCCCGATGGTGAGGGTAGCGTCCAGGTCCAGATGGACCCGCGGGTCAAGATCGGCAACGCCAAGGTCTTTGCCATCTACGGCAAGGGCGGCATCGGCAAGAGCACGACCTCGTCCAACCTGTCGGCCGCCTTCAGCAAGCTCGGCAAACGGGTCCTGCAGATCGGTTGCGACCCCAAGCACGACAGCACCTTCACGCTGACCAAGAAGCTCGTCCCGACCGTCATCGACGTGCTCGAGACGGTCGACTTCCACAGCGAGGAGTTGCGCCCCGAGGACTTCGTCTACGAGGGCTACAACGGTGTGCTCTGTGTCGAGGCGGGTGGTCCGCCAGCCGGGACCGGTTGCGGTGGCTATGTGGTCGGGCAGACGGTCAAGCTGCTCAAGGAGCACCACCTGCTCGAGGACACCGACGTGGTGATCTTCGACGTGCTCGGCGATGTGGTCTGCGGCGGTTTTGCCGCGCCGCTGCAGCACGCCGACCGCGCGATGATCGTGACCGCCAACGACTTCGACAGCATCTTCGCCATGAACCGCATCGTCCAGGCGATCGGCGCCAAGGCGAAGAACTACAACGTGCGCCTCGGCGGGGTCATCGCCAACCGTTCGGACGCCACCGACCAGATCGACAAGTTCAATGAGCGCGTCGGCCTCCAAACCATGGCGCGCTTTCCGCAACTCGACGTCATCCGCCAGAGTCGCCTGAAGAAGTCGACCCTGTTCGAGCTGGAGGACAGCCCGGAGCTGCGCGCGGTGCAGGATGAGTATCTGCAACTGGCGGCGCGGATGTGGGCCGGCACGCCGGGTACGGCACCTGATGCGCTCAAGGACCGCGAGATCTTTGATCTTTTAGGGTTCGATTGAGCGAGGGCGCGCACGTGCACGTTGTCAAGGAACCGCTGATCCACGAGGCGCCGACCTACAAGGAGCGGCGCCGCATGATCCAGCACTACTTCGACCGCACCGCGGTCGAGGCCTGGGCGCGTCTGACCTCCACCGCGCCGGTCAGTGGTGTACGCGCGACGGTGCGTGCAGGTCGCGAGACCATGCGTAACCACATCCTGTCGTGGCTGCCAGAGGATCTCACCGGTGCGCGCGTGCTCGATGCCGGTTGCGGCACCGGTGCGGTGGCCGTCGAGCTGGCGCGCCGGGGTGCCGATGTCGTTGCCATCGACCTGTCGCCGACGCTGATCCAGCTCGCACGTGACCGCATGCCGCGCGACCTCGGCGGCGGCTCGATCGACTTTCGCGCCGGCGACATGCTCAGCCCGCAGCTCGGCACTTTCGACTTCGTGGTGTCGATGGACGCGCTGATCCACTACCACCGTGACGACGTCGTGCGTGTGCTCGAGGGCCTGGGCACGCGCTGTCGGCGTAGCCTGGTGTTCACCTTTGCGCCGCAGAACGCGCTGCTGGCGCTGATGTTCGGCGTCGGCAAGCTGTTCCCGCGCAGCGACCGCTCGCCGGCCATCTATCCGGTGCGCGAGGCGACCCTGCGTCGTCTGATCACGGCTGACCCGGCGATGCGTCACTGGAAGACCGGCCGTACGGTCAAGGTGTCGCGCGGCTTCTACATCTCGCAGGCGCTCGAACTGGTGCGCCGATGATGAACCCGTTCCGTCGCGACGCCCGACAGATGTGGCTGCGCATCAGCCCGCGGTTGCTGCCGTTCGCCGATGCTGCGAGCGAAGACCTGCCGCTCGGCCGTCTGCTGCGGCTGTCCCTGTTCCAGGTCTCCGTCGGTCTGGTCAGCGCGCTGCTGGTCGGCACCCTCAACCGCATCATGATCGTCGAGCTCGGCGTCGGCGCCTGGCTGGTCTCGCTGATGGTGGCCGTGCCATTGCTGGCCGCGCCGTTTCGTGCACTGGTCGGCTTCCGCTCCGACGTGCACCGCTCGGTGCTGGGTTGGCGTCGTGTGCCCTACATCTGGCTCGGCACGCTCCTGCAATTCGGCGGGTTGGCGATCATGCCGTTCGCGCTGATCCTGCTCTCGGGCGATACGCATTGGCCCCTGTGGTTCGGCAAAGCCTCGGCTGCGCTGGCTTTCCTGATGGTCGGGATGGGCGTGCAGACGACCCAGACCGCCGGCTTGGCGCTGGCCACCGACCTCGCCGCCGAGCAGACCCGGCCACGCGTGGTGGCGCTGATGTACACCATGCTGCTGGTCGGCATGGTCGCCAGTGGCATCGCCTTCGGGCTGCTGTTGGCCGATTTCAATCAAGTCAAGCTGGTCAAGGTGGTGCAGGGCGCGGCGACCTTTACCCTGGCGCTCAACCTGTTCGCCTTGTGGAAACAGGAGCCGCGGCAGCCGCACCTCACCCACCCCTCGCTCGAGCGGCCGGCTTTTCGCGACAGTTGGCGGACGTTCTCGGCCAACCCGGTGACGCTGCGCTTCCTCGTCGCGTTGGGGCTCGGTACCGCCGCGTTCAACATGCAGGACATCGTGCTTGAGCCGTATGGCGCACAGATCCTCGGTTTGTCGGTCGGCGCCACCTCAGCGCTGACGGCGCTGATGGCGGGCGGTGCGCTGGTCGCCTTCATGGCCGCGGCCCGGCTACTGGCGAACGGCGTCAATGCCAACCGTATCGCCGCCGCCGGCTTGGTCGCCGGCTTGTGGGCTTTCGCCGCCGTGATCTTTGCCGATCCGCTCGATTCGGCGACCTTGTTCCGCATCGGCGTGGTGCTCATCGGTTTCGGCGGCGGCCTGTTCTCGGTCGGGACCCTGACCACCGCCATGAGCCTCGAGGAGACCGGCCTCACCGGCATGGCGCTGGGCGCCTGGGGTGCGGTGCAAGCGACTTGCATGGGCACGGCCATCGCGATCGGCGGTGCTG
>DALYGT010000060.1:0-7077 GCA_031971375.1 Burkholderiales bacterium
TCCAGATGCGTCAGCAGGAACCGCGTCGACCTACACGCAAGCCTTGATGGACCTCGGTGCCACGGTCTGCCATCGCCGCCGACCTGACTGTCTGCGCTGTCCGGTGGCGGAAGACTGCGAAGCACGGCTCAGGGGTCAGATCGATGCATTGCCGGCACCGCGCCCAGCGCGCCAGCGGCCTGTCCGCCGCATAGACCTTTTGCTCGACTGTTCGCCGCAGGGTGTCGCGCTGGTGCGCCGCCCGGAGCGCGGCATCTGGGGCGGACTCTGGTGTCTGCCCGAACAGCCGGGCGGCGACGCCTGGCACGCGGTCCGGCATGAACTCACCCATCTCAGGCTCGACATCGTGGTCGGTCGGGGAGGGTCGTCATCCCTTGCCAGCGCGCCCGCTATATCGCGTCTGTCCCCCCAACGCTTCGCGTGGCCCGAGGTCTGGGCGCTGGGTCTGCCGCAACCGGTGCGAGCGTTGCTCGAGCGCGCCCAAGCGGAGTTCGCTGCGGCGGCGTCGCCGACTCCTTCACGGGTGGTGGCCGAGTGAGTACACGTCTGGATGGGCATGTCCGACCGACCCGGTTCGACTTCCCGATTCGTGTCTACTATGAGGACACCGACGCTGGCGGCGTCGTCTATTTCGCCAATTACCTGCGCTTCATGGAGCGCGCGCGGACCGAGTGGTTGCGCCGGCTCGGCTTTGACCAGAGCGAGCTGCGCGAGCGGCAAGGCATCCTGTTCGTGGTCAAGGGCGTCGAGGCGACCTACCTCAAGCCGGCGCGGCTCGATGATGCGCTCACCGTACAATCGCGTCTGCTGCAGCCGGGTCGCGTCGTGTTGCGCTTCGAGCAGACGGTCGAGCGCGGAAGCGAGACGCTGGTCCGCGCAACGAGCGAGGTGGCTTGCGTCAGTGCCGCGTCTTTGCGTCCCTGCCGCATCCCCGGCGCGGTCATGCAGGCGTTGCAGTCCGTTGCCGATGCACCGCCACTAGAGAGACCCACGCCGGGAGTCCACGATCGCGCCGTCGAGCCGGTCATCTCTTCCGATCCAACGTAACAAGACCCGACCGAGCCGCCATGAACGCCAGCACCGACCTTTCCCTGCTCACGCTGATCAGCGACGCCAGCCTTCTGGTGCAACTGGTGATGCTCGTGCTTTTGGCGGCCTCCGGCCTGTCGTGGTGGTACATCTTCCGCAAGCACTTCGCCATCGCCGAGCAGCGCCGCCTCGCCGATGAGTTCGAACAGCGCTTCTGGCGTGGCGGCGAGTTGCAGGTGTTGCACCAGAGTCTTGGCACATCCGACGGCGGTGTCATGGGGCGGGTGTTCCGTGCCGGTTACGAGGAGTTCATCAAGCTGCGCAAGCAGACCGGCATCGACCCGGCCTCGATGGCTGACAGCACCCGTCGCGCCATGCAGGCGACCTACCGCCGCGAGATGGATGCACTCGAGTCTCACCTTGCGTTCATCGCCTCGGTCGGGTCGGTGTCGCCCTACATCGGGCTGTTCGGGACGGTCTGGGGGATCATGAATTCGTTCCGCGGCCTGGCCAACGTCTCGCAGGCCACGCTCGCGCATGTCGCACCAGGCATCGCCGAGGCGCTGGTCGCCACCGCCATGGGCCTGTTCGCCGCCATCCCGGCGGTGATCGCCTACAACCGCTTCAGCGCCGACCTTGACCGCCTGTCGATCCGGCTCGAGAGCTTCATGGAAGAGTGCGCCAATATCCTGCAGCGCCAGTCCTCTGCGGCTGCCAGCCGACCGGTCCGCTGATGGACGCCCGTCGCGCACGCCGACTCAAGGCGGAGATCAACGTCGTGCCCTACATCGACGTGATGCTGGTGTTGCTCGTCATCTTCATGGTGACTGCCCCGATGGTCCAGCCGGTCGAGATCACCCTGCCGTCGGTGGGCAAAGGCACCCAGCCCGCGCCGAAACCGGTCGAGGTCAGAGTCGATGCGCAGGGTGCCCTGCAGTGGCGTGACCTCGCATCGGGTGGCGCGTTTGCCGGCGGCAACGAGGGCGCTCTGGTCGCGGCGGTCAAGGCCGCACAAGCCAAGGACCCGCAGAAGCCGGTGGTCATCGCTGCAGACAAGGCGGTGCGGTACGAGAAGGTGCTTCGTGTCATGGACCTCCTTCAACGCCAGAACGTCGCGCACGTCGGCCTGTTGGCGCAGCCTTTGCCCGCGTCCGAACCGGCCAGACGCTGAGCGCAGGGTTCCGAGACAGCCCCGTGGCCCCGTCCCCGACGCCACCCGCCGAGCGGCCTGCGCTCGCCGCGACGCTGGCGTTGGTCGTCCATCTGCTGTTCCTTGCGCTGATGGTGTTCGCGGTCAGCTGGCAGACCCGCCCCGCCCCGGTGGTGGCCGAGGTCTGGAGTGCGTTGCCGGGTGCGGAGACGCCGCCGCCACCGGCCCGCCTCGAGCCTGCGCCGGAGCCTTCGCGCCCGGTCGAGACGCCTCCGCCACCACCGCCACCGGCGCCGGAAAAGGCGCCCGAGCCACCAAAGCCGCAGATCGCCCCCCCGCCACCTGCAAAGGCGCCACTCGCCAAGCCAGAGATCGTCCTTGAGAAGAAGAAACCGGAGGATAAGCGTCTGGCCGAGGTCGAGGCCCGTCATCGCCGCGAACTCGCCGAAGCAGCAAGGCGTGACGAGGAACTCAAGCGTGAGGCGGAGGCCGCAAAGACGGCCGAGCAGACGCGCCAACGCGAGCTGCAAGCAGCCGAGTCTCAGCGACAGCGCGAGCAACTCGCGGCACAGGCAGTCGCTGCCGAACAGCAACGCCAGCGTGACCTGCAGGCGGCGCAGGCTTCTGCTGCGGAGCAGCAGCGTCAACTTGCGGCACAGCAGGCCCGTGCCCGCGCCATCGACATCTATCGCGCGCAGATCATGGCAGCGGTGCGCGCACGGCTGGTCGAGCCACCGGGGGTCCAGGGAAACCCTCAAGCCCAAGTCGAGGTTCTTCAACTCCCTAACGGAGAGGTGATGGCTGCCAAGGTCACCCGTTCGAGCGGCATCCCTGCCGTCGATGAGGCTTTTGAGCGTGCCGTGCTGGCGGCCAGTCCGCTGCCGCTGCCGGGCGATCGCAACCTTTTCGAACGTAAATTCACCATCCAATTCCGGCTACGCGAATAGCCACTGTCCGCGGTTGATCGCCGCCCGCGACGGTGTCACCCTGCGCACCTCGGCTGTGGCCGAATTCCGCTATCCTTGGCACATGCGCTTCCCCCCTCACTTGCCGGTTCTTGGCGTACCGGCGACCCTGCTGGTCTGCCTCTTGGGCTTTGTGCTGGCCGGTGCTCCGGCGGCAGGCGCTGAACCTTTGGTGGTCGAGGTGGTGGGCGCCGGACAGAAACAGATCCCGGTGGCCATCGCGCCACTCTCCTCGGAACCCTTGTTACCCGAGAGCCTGACTGAGGTCATCAACGCCGACCTGGCCCGCAGCGGTCTGTTCCGCATGATCGACGCCAGTGCCATCTCCCCGCGGCCTGCCGAGTTGGCGCAGCTCAATGTCGCCGAATGGCGGGGGCAGGGCGCTGACGCCATGCTCATCGGGCGCGTCAACGCCGTTGCGGGCGGCAAATGGGAGATCCAGGTGCGCTTGGTCGATCTGGCTGCCGGCCGACAGCTCTTCGGGCTCAGTCAGGTCGTCGAATCGCGGCAGATCCGCCTCACCGCACACCGCATCGCCGACCTGATCTATGAGCGGCTGACCGGCATCCCGGGTGTCTTCTCGACGCGGATCGCCTACATCACCCGCGTCGCCGGCCGCTTCGAGATGATGGTCGCCGACGCCGACGGCGCGAACCCGCGTAGCGTGTTCAGCTCCACCGAGCCGATCATCTCGCCACGCTGGTCGCCTGACGGTACGCGCGTCGCCTACGTCTCGTTCGAGCGAAAGAAGCCGGTGGTCGTTGTGCAGACGCTCAACACTGGAGAGCGCCGCGTCGTCGCTGACTTCAAAGGCTCCAATTCCGCGCCAGCCTGGTCACCCGATGGCAGGCGGCTCGCCGTAGTGCTGACCCGCGATGGCTCGTCGCAGATCTACCTGCTGCCGGTCGACGGGGGGCAGCCCGAACGGCTGATGAAGACCGCACCATCCAACGACACTGAGCCCGCATTCAGCCCCGATGGCAAGGTCATCTATTTCACTTCCGACCGCGGGGGTGGCCCGCAGGTCTACCGGATCGCCTTGGGTGGTGGCTCGGCCGAGCGCCTGACCTTCGACGGTGATTACAACGTCTCCGCCCAGCCCAGCCCGGACGGCAACTCGATCGTCTTCGTCCAGCGGCAGGCGGGTCGCTTCCGCATCGTCACGCAGAACCTTGCCAACCGACAGGCCCTGCCTCTCACCGATGGTCCCGTCGATGAGAGCCCGAGTTTTGCCCCCAATGGCCAGCAGATCCTCTTCAGCCGTCAGCAAGGGGGGCGTGGTGAACTCGCCGCAGTCTCGATCGATGGCAGGGTGCGTCAGCGCCTGAGCCTGTCTGTCGGAGATGCGCGTGAACCTTCCTGGGGGCCGATGAGTCACTGATCCAGGGTCGTTCGTCTGATGCAGTGTGTTGCCGTTTCCCCGATAATCCGCCCGGCCTGATCCAACCGCGGCCGTATGAGCCGCGGCGACGCGATCCACGATACAAGATCCACGACATAAGGAGCCGACCATGAAGCAAGCCCCAATCAACCTGTTGCTCGCGAGCGCAATAGCCATCGCCCTGGCGGGTTGTGCCAGCAAGAAGCCTGGCGGTGCCGACGGCGCGGCGATCGAGGAGCGCGGACCGGCGGCCAGCACCTCCGCGGCGGGTGGCGACGATCGTGCCGGCACTGCCAGCAAGGACGACATCGTCTCGCGCAGCCTCGGCGACGAAGGCTCGGCCGCAGATATCTCTGGTGCGCCGGCCGCCCGTCAGATCTTCTTCGACCTGGACCAGTACACCATCAAGCCCGAGTATCAGGGCGTGGTCCAAGCGACTGCAGATTTCCTCAAGAGCAAGCCCAAGGTCCGCGTCGTCGTCCAGGGCAATACGGACGAACGCGGCAGCAGCGAGTACAACCTGTCGCTCGGCCAGAAGCGCGCTGAGGCGGTTCGCAAGGCGCTCGGCGTGCTGGGTGTGGCCGACGACCGCATCGAGGCAGTGAGCCTCGGCGAGGAGAAGCCCATGTCCGAATGCCACAACGAATCCTGCTGGTCCAAGAACCGTCGCGCTGACATCGTTTACCAGGCACGTTGATGGCCAAGCGCCTCCTGCTCGCAGCCTGGATCGTCGGCTTTGCGCTGCCGGCACAGGCTGCGCTGTTCGGTGATTCCGAGGCGCACAAGCGCATCGACGAGCAGGCCAAGTCGCTGCAGGCCCTGTCTGACCAGGTCAAGTCCCTCGCCGAACAGTTGATGGGTGTCGATGGCCGCCTCGGCGGCGTCGAGGGTACTGTCAATGGTGGCACGCTGCTCAACCTGCTCAACCAGATCGAGTCGCTGAACGCCGAGATCGCCCGCTTGCGCGGCGAACTCGAGTCGGCGGGGCATCGCCTGGACAATGCCGACAAACGCTCACGGGACCTTTACTTCGACGTAGACGGCAGGCTGCGCGCGCTGGAGTCGGCTGGCACCGCGCCGGCCCCCTCGGGTGGTGCCACCCCCGCCGGTGGCACACCGGCGATTCCCGATCCCGGGCTCGCGAAACAACCACCACCGCCCGAGACGCCGCCGATGCCGGCGGTGGGCACGGGCGCGATGCCGACTCCGGCCACCGCGCCTTCGCCTGCCGGGTCGCCCAAGGCTGGTTCGAGCACGACCCTGCCGACCACCCGCCCGGGTGCCGCCGGGGATCTGGCCGGCGAAACGGTGGCTTACGAAGGGGCCCGCAGTGCCTACAAGGAGGGTCGCTTCCTGGAGGCATCGCGACTTTTCCAGCAGTTCATCGCAAGTTACCCCAACAGCCCGCTCGCGGCGCCAGCGCAGTACTGGGTCGGCGACTCGCTCTACAACGCGCGCGACTATGCTGGCGCGGTGTTGGCGCAGAAGCGTCTGCTCGACGTCTATCCGGCGAGTCCCAAGGTCCCTGATGCGCTGCTCAACATGGCCAGCGCCCTGCGCGACAGCGGCGACGCTGCGTCTGAACGCCGTACCCTTGAGCAACTGATCGCCCAGCACCCGGCAAGCGAGGCTGCGGAAAAGGCGCGCAAGCGGCTTGCTGCCAGCAACAAGCGCTGATGTCTGGCGTCTCCGCCCCGCCGGCTGTGACGCTGCGCATCAACGAGGTCTTCTTCTCGATCCAGGGTGAGTCGAGCCGCGCAGGTCTACCCACCGTGTTCGTGCGCCTGACCGGCTGTCCCCTCCGCTGCCGCTGGTGTGACACCGAGTACGCCTTTCATGAGGGCCGCTCGCGCGACATCGATGACCTTCTCGCCGAAGTCAAGCGGCATCCTGCGCGCAACGTCTGCATCACCGGCGGCGAGCCGCTCGCTCAGCCGGCCGTGCATGCACTGATGGCTGCACTGGCCGATGCCGGATATACCGTGTCTCTCGAGACGAGCGGTGCGCTCGATACTGGCGCAGTGGATCCACGTGTGCGCGTCGTGATGGATCTCAAGTGTCCGGACTCCGGCGAGGTGGAGCGCAACCATTGGGCCAACCTCGCTCACCTGAGACCTCACGACGAGGTCAAGTTCGTCCTCGCCTCGCGAGCCGACTACGACTGGATGCGCGAGGTGGTCCTGCGCGAGCGGCTCGCCTCGCGCTGCGGCGTGCTGGCTTCGCCCGTCTGGGGCGAACTCGATCCCGCCGAGCTCGCCGCGTGGGTGCTGGCTGACGGCCTCGACTTGCGCTTGCAGTTGCAGCTGCACAAGGTCCTTTGGCAGGACGCGCGCGGTCGATGAGCGCAGCCTCTCACCCAGTCGAACAGGGCCTCGGCCGTCACGCGGTCGTGCTGCTCTCCGGTGGTCTGGACTCGGCCGCTACGCTCGCTGCCGCGGTGCGAGCCGGCTGGGTATGTCACGCACTCTCGTTCGACTATGGCCAGCGTCACGGCGTCGAGCTCGACGCTGCGCGGCGGCTCGCCGCGCAGCTTGGCGCCCGTGAACACCGCG
>DALYGT010000061.1:0-7003 GCA_031971375.1 Burkholderiales bacterium
CGAGACTCCGCGCGAGAGCCCGGCGCAACCCGAGTTGCTGGCCGAAGAATTACGACTCGCCGCCGAAGCGCTCGGCAACATCACCGGCCGGGTGGTGGCCGATGACCTTCTCGGTGCGATATTCGGGCAGTTCTGCATCGGAAAGTAGGTCCTCGGCCGCAGCCCAATCCGCCGATCAGGATAGCCGGCGAGTCGACCCTCGGTTAGAATCGGCGCTGCAGCGCAGCAGAGTTAACCCGCGGAATTTCCATGTATTTTGACGCACCGTTCGAGGTCATCGTGGTGGGTGGCGGCCATGCCGGCACCGAGGCCGCGCTCGCGGCTGCGCGCATGGGCCGCCGCACCCTGCTGGTGACGCACAGCATCGAGACGCTCGGCCAGATGAGCTGCAACCCGTCGATCGGCGGCATCGGCAAGGGGCACCTGGTCAAGGAGGTCGACGCGCTGGGCGGCGCCATGGCGCTCGCCGCCGACGCGGCCGGCATCCAGTGGCGCACCCTCAACGGCAGCAAGGGCCCGGCGGTGCGCGCCACCCGCGCCCAGGCCGACCGCGTGCTCTACCGTGCCGCCATACGCTCGCGCCTCGAGAACCAGCCCGACCTGCAGATCTTCCAGCAGCCGGTCGACGACCTCATCGTCGAGGGTGACCGGGTGGCGGGTGTGGTGACGCAATCGGGCGTCCGCTTCCGCGCCAGGACCGTCGTGCTTACCGCCGGCACCTTCTTGGGCGGGCTCATCCACATCGGCTTGCAGAACCACCGCGCCGGCCGTGCCGGCGACCCGGCGTCGATCACCCTGTCCGAGCGCCTGCGCGAACTCGCGCTGCCGGTCGGGCGGCTCAAGACCGGCACACCACCGCGCATCGACGGCCGCAGCATCGACTACGCGCGCCTGGAGCCGCAACCGGGCGACACGCCGGTGCCGGTGTTCTCCTTCATGGGTTCGGCGGCCATGCACCCGGCGCAGGTGCCGTGCTGGATCACCCACACCAATGTCGTCACCCACGACATCATCCGTGGCGGACTCGACCGCTCGCCGATGTTCACCGGCGTCATCGAAGGCGTCGGGCCGCGCTACTGCCCGTCGATCGAAGACAAGGTGACGCGCTTTGCCGACCGCGACTCGCACCAGATCTTCCTTGAGCCCGAGGGCCTGACCACGCACGAGGTCTACCCGAACGGCATCTCGACCAGCCTGCCCTTTGAGGTGCAGGCGGCGGCGGTGCACAGCATCGCCGGGCTTGAGAACGCGGTGATCACGCGGCCCGGCTACGCCATCGAATACGACTACTTCGACCCGCGCGGTCTGCACCCGAGCCTCGAGACCAAGCCGATCAAGAATCTCTTTTTTGCCGGGCAGATCAACGGCACCACGGGTTACGAGGAAGCCGCCGCGCAGGGCCTGCTCGCCGGCATCAACGCCGCCCGCGCTGCCCGAGACGAGGGGGCCTGGGTGCCGCGCCGCGAGACCTCCTACATCGGCGTGATGGTCGACGACCTCACCACGCAGGGCGTGACCGAGCCTTACCGCATGTTCACCAGCCGCGCCGAGTACCGGCTCAGCTTGCGCGAAGACAACGCCGACGCGCGCCTGACGCCGGTCGGCCGCGAACTCGGTCTGATCGACGACGCCCGCTGGGCCGCGTTCTGCGCCAAAAGAGATGCCGTCGACGCCGAGGTGGCGCGCCTCAAGAAGACCTGGGTCAACCCGACCACGGTCGACGCCGCCACCGCAGAACGGGTGGTCGGCAAGGCCCTCGACCACGAGTACAGCCTTTTCGAACTGCTGCGCCGGCCCGAGGTGCGCCACGATGCGCTCGCGGCGCTCGCCAACGGCGCCGCAGCGCTACCGCCAGCGGTGGCGGAGCAGGTCGAGATCCTCGCCAAGTACCAGGGCTACATCGACCGTCAGGCCGACGAGGTGCAGAAGCGTGCCGCGCAGGAGGACACCGCGCTGCCCGCCGACATGGACTACGCCGCTGTCCGCGGCCTCTCGATCGAGGCGCAACAGAAGCTTGCCGCCATCCGCCCGGCCACCTTGGGTCAGGCGTCGCGCATCCAGGGCATCACTCCGGCTACCATCTCGCTCCTGCTGGTCCACCTCAAGCGCCGCCCGCGCCACGCCTCCGGGAATCCCGCTGCCGCATGAAACTGAACGACCTCCTCGACACCGGCCTTGCCGAACTCGACCTGCCGCTGCCCGAGGGCGTGCGCGAGCGCCTGCTCGACTACGTGGCGCTGCTCGACAAGTGGAACCACACCTACAACCTCACCGCCGTGCGCGAGCCGGAGGCGATGGTCACTCAGCACATCCTCGACACGCTGGCGATCCTGCCGCATCTGCCTGGTGGTTCGATGGCTGACATCGGCTCGGGGGGTGGCATCCCCGGCGTGCCCATTGCGATCGCGCAGCCGCAGCGCGGCGTGACGCTGGTCGAGTCGAACCAAAAGAAAGCTGCGTTCCTGCGTCAGGTCTCGATCGAGCTGGCGCTCGCCAACATCGAGGTGGTGGAGGGGCGGGTCGAGTCGCTGGCGGGCCGCCAGTTCGACGTGCTCATCTCGCGTGCATTGTCTGAGCTCCCCGAGTTCGCGCGCATGGCGGGCCACCTGCTAGCGCCAGGCGGCAGCATCGTCACCATGAAGGGCCTCTACCCCCACGAAGAACTCGCCGGCCTCGGGCAGCCCTGGTCGGTGCGCGACGTCATCGCGCTGCGCGTGCCCGGACTCGACGCGGCGCGCCATCTGGTGCTGGCCGGGGCCGCTGCGTGACGCGCATCCTTGCCGTCACCAACCAGAAGGGTGGGGTCGGCAAGACCACCTCGGCGGTCAACCTCGCTGCCAGTCTGGTTGCGATCGGACAGCGTGTGCTGTTGGTCGACCTCGACCCGCAGGGCAATGCGACCATGGGCAGTGGCATCGACAAGCGCTCGCTCGCGCATTCGGTCTACCAGCTTCTGGTCGGCACGGCACCGTGGGAGCGCGTCTGCGTGCAGTCGCCGAATGGCTACGATGTCCTGCCTGCCAATCGCGACCTCGCCGGAGCCGAGATCGACCTGGTCGAGTTGCCGCGACGCGAGCATCGTCTCGCCGACGCGATGCTGCCGCATCGAGCCACCTACGACTACATCCTGATCGACTGTCCGCCGTCCCTCAGTCTGCTCACCCTCAACGGACTGTGCGCCGCGAACGCGATGCTGATCCCGATGCAGTGCGAGTATTTTGCGCTGGAGGGGCTCTCGGACCTGGTCGACACCTTGCGCCGCATCCGGCGCAACCTCAACCCGGGCATCGACATCGAAGGCATCCTGCGGACCATGTTCGACCCGCGTAGCACGCTGTCGCGACAGGTCGCCGAGCAGCTGGCGCGGCACTTCCCGGGCAAGGTCTTCGAGACCGTGATCCCGCGCAACGTCCGCCTCGCCGAGGCGCCTAGCCACGGCTGTGCGGTGTTGCAGTACGACCGCAACTCGAGTGGCAGCCGCGCCTACCTCGCGCTCGCCGAAGAGTTGCTGGCGCGTCGGACGCCGGCCGGGGTGGCGGCATGATCCGCAGCAAGGGCCTCGGTCGTGGCCTCGACGTGCTTCTCGGCGGCGACCTGGCCGCGAGTGACGCCGCCAGCGACCTTCGCGATGTCGACGTCACCGACCTGCAGCCCGGTCGCTATCAGCCGCGCTCGCAGATGTCCGAGTCGGCCCTTGATGAACTCGCCGACTCGATCCGCGCTCAGGGCCTGATCCAGCCTGTGGTGGTGCGGCCGCTGGCGACTGGCGGCTTCGAGATCATCGCCGGCGAACGCCGCTGGCGTGCCGCGCAGCGCGCCGGTCTGGCGCGCATCCCGGTGGTGGTGCGCGCGGTGCCCGACAACGCTGCGCTGGCCATGGCGCTGATCGAGAACATCCAGCGCGAAGACCTCAACCCGCTCGAGGAGGCGCAAGGCATCCAGCGCCTCATCGAAGAGTTCGGGCTCACGCATCAGGCTGCGGCAGAGGCCGTGGGCCGGTCGCGTGTCGCCGTGACCAACCTCCTGCGCCTGCTCAATCTCACGCCGCCGGTCCAGGCCATGCTGCTGGCCGGCGAGATCGAGATGGGTCACGCCCGCGCGCTGCTGGCTGCCGGTGGCGCCGCGCAGATCGAGTGGGCACAGCGCGTGATGCAGCGCGGCATGACGGTGCGCGAGCTGGAAAAAGCGCTGGCTGCCGATGGCCGCGAGCGCCCTCCCCCGACGCTACCCGACCCGGATGTCGCGGCCCTCGAGCGGCGCCTGTCGGACCACCTTGGCCGTCGAGTCGAGCTTCGCGCGCGCGCCACGGGTGCCGGCGCGCTGCTGCTGCATTTTGACGATGCCGATGATCTCGACGTGCTGCTCGGTCGTCTCGCTGCCGACGATGCGGGTTGACGCATCGCAGCAATCCCAGTACATTCGCAAGGTTTGTTGAGTGTCGGTCCGTACCCGCGCATACCTGTTTCGGCGCCCGGTGCTTTGGGCACTCGGTGCCCAGTTTCTGGTGGCGCTGCTAGCGGCTGTCGTGGCTTGGGTCGTGTCCGGTTCGGCCGCGGCGTGGTCGTCGTGGCTCGGTGGCCTGGTGGCGTTGGCGGGTTCGCTGGCTTACGCGATCGTGGCCGGTCGACCTGTCGACGGGACCCCGCTCAACGCCCTCCGAGGGCTTGTGCGAGCCGAGGCGGCAAAGGTCTTAGCAGTTGTTTTTCTGTTGTGGACAGTGTTTAAATTGCAGGCCGCCCCGTCAATGGCGGCGTTTTTTTCGACATTCGTCCTGACAGTGTTGGCTTTCTCGGTCGCTGCCTTGGTGCGCGACCGCTAGTTCCAAGATCAACGCAGTTTCAGGATCAATCAGGCTCATCGTCTATGTCGACCGAACACGCGCCAAGCAACGCCACCGAATACATCCAGCACCACCTCAGTTTCAACGTCCAGCCGGTCGGCAGCGGGATGGTGAACGCCGACAGCGTCATCACGGCCTTCGTTATCGGCGTGCTGGCGTTGGGCTTCATCTGGTCGATCGCTCGCGGTGCGACCGCCGGGGTCCCGAGCAAGCGTCAGGCCTTTGTCGAGTTGTTGTTCGATTTCGTGGACGATACCGTCAAGGGCATCTTCACCCACGGCGATCGCCACGGTTTCATTGCGCCTGCTGCGCTGACCGTGTTCGTCTGGGTGCTCATGATGAATGCGCTGGACTTCATTCCGGCAGACGCTGCCGCCAAGGTCACCGGCCTGTTCAGCGATGAATGGCGCCTGGTTCCGACCGCCGACGTCAACACCACCTTCGCGCTCGCGCTGGCGGTCTGGTTCCTGATGATCTTCTACAGCATCAAGGTCAAGGGCATCGGCGGCTGGATCCATGAGATCTTCTGCGCGCCATTCGGCGGTCATCCGCTGCTTTGGCCGGCCAACTTCCTGTTCAACGTTGTCGAGTACGTGTCTAAGCCGTTGTCGCACTCACTGCGGCTCTACGGGAACATGTACGCCGGCGAGATCATCTTCCTGTTGCTGTGGGTGTGGGCCGCCACCGGGCTGGCTGGCACCATCCTCGGCGCGATCCTTGGCGCCGGCTGGGCCATCTTCCACATCCTCATCGTAGTGTTGCAGGCATACATCTTCATGACCCTGACCGTCGTCTATCTGTCGATGGCTCACGAGGGCCATTGAGGGTTTCTCTTCGTAGTCTGGTTTGGATTGTTTTTTCGAAAGGAAGGCATCAAATGGATAAGCTGCAACTGTTGGCAATGGTTCAGGCGTACACCGGCATCGGCATCGGCCTGATCATCGGTCTGGGTGCTGCCGGCGCGTGTATCGGCGTGGGCATCATGTGCTCGCGCTTCCTCGAAGGCGCTGCCCGTCAGCCCGAACTGATGAACACCCTGCAGACCAAGGTCTTCCTGCTGCTGGGCCTGATCGACGCCTCGTTCATCATCGGCGTGGGTCTTGCCATGCTGTTCGCCTTCGGCAACCCGCTGCTGGCCGTCCTCGGTTAAGTCCCCGACGGGCACCCGTCAGGAGCGGACCATGAATTTCAACCTCACCCTGATCGCGCAGGCCATCACCTTCGCGATCTTCATCTGGTTCTCCGCCAAGTTCGTCTGGCCGCCGCTGCTTGCTGCCATCGAGTCGCGGCAGAAGACCATTGCCGACGGGCTGTCCGCCGCCGAACGCGGCCGCCTCGAACTCGAACAGGCCTCGAAGAAGTCGTCTGACAGCCTTCGCGAGGGCAAGGAGAAGGCTGCCGCCATGGTTGCTGCCGCCGAAAAGCGCGCTGCCGAGATCGTCGAGGAGGCCAAGACAGCCGCTCGCGTCGAAGCCGAGCGCATCGTCGAGGCTGCCCGCGGTCAGGTCGAGCAGGATGTGCAGCGGGCCCGCGAGGAACTGCGCGAGCGGGTCGCGGCACTGGCCGTTGCCGGCGCCGAGCGCATCCTCCGCCGCGAGGTCGACGCCAAGGCGCATAGCGAGCTTCTGGCTGGACTGAGCAAGGAGCTGTGATCGATGGCTGAGATCGCCACCATCGCCCGTCCCTACGCCGAAGCCGCGTTCCGCGTGGCCAGCGGTCGCAAGGCCCTGGGCGAATGGCTCGACGGCCTGCATCTGCTGGCCGGGTTGGTCGCCGACCCGCGCCTCGCTGCTGCACTCGACGACCCCAAGCAGGCGCGCAGCGGCAAGCAGAAGCTGGTTGCCGCGCTGCTCGCCGGCAAGGCGGCCGATGACATCGCGCGCCTGGCCGACCTGCTGGTCGAGAACGGCCGCCTGAGCGCCATCGCCGGCGAGGTCGCGCACCAGTTCGAGCAGCTCAAGCTTGAAGCCGAGGCCACCCTCGACGCGCATGTCACTAGCGCCTTCAAGCTCTCCGCACCGGAGACCCAATCGCTGACCGCAATGCTCGAGTCGCGCTACCAGCGCAAGGTCAACGTCACTTCCACGATCGACCCAGATCTCATCGGTGGTGTCCGCATCGCCGTTGGCGACGAGGTCATCGACGCGTCCGTCAGGGGGCGTC
>DALYGT010000062.1:0-5013 GCA_031971375.1 Burkholderiales bacterium
CGTGGCGACGAGGCCCGCCAGGTGCACTCCGGCGACATGCTGGCGCTCGAACAGGGTCATACAGCGCGTCACCGATACGCCGAGCAACAACACGGCAACAAGTGTGGCGGCCGTCAGCAACGCCCAGGGCGCCCACAGGCGAGCGACCGCAACGGCGCCAGAGTGCGCTCGACCGACCGCCGTCGCGTCGGCAGACGATGAGCCTGTGGGCGACACGCGCAAAGATGGTTCCAAGGGGACCGCCTGTCTCATGGTGTCCGCCCGGCACGGATACCAGACCAATGCCCGCGCAGGCGGAACTCGACCGTCGAAACCGTCCCGCTTGAGACCTGATGGAGTTCTGCCGGCGCCCAGTCGAACCATGCCGGCGAGTCGGCCACCGTCTCAAGCCACGCCGCCAAATCGGCAGCGGTCCGGGCGCGGCCGCTCACCAACACCTCGTCGGGCAGCAGCCGCAGGTCGCCAAGAACCACGCTGGGTGGCAGCCCGTCGAGCAGGCTCGGGACGAGCGCCTGCATCGCATTCCCATCGCGACGGAGCGTGTCCGCGGCCGCAACCAAGCCGCGCATCGCCACGATGCGGCTGTGCTCTGCAGCAGCCTTGGCAGCCGCCGCGTCGGCCTCGGCGACGCGCTGCTCAAGAGCCACCGCATCGGCAGCAAGGTTGTTGGCCCAAAGGTGCAGAGACGCCGCCAGCAGGCCTGGCAGCAGCACCATGCACAGGGCGACGGGCGCGAGCAGATGGGCCGACGGCGGACCAGACGCGAATTCGGGCGCGGCAAGGTCGATGTCGATGCCGATATCCATCAACCCAGACCTCTCAGCGCGAGGCCGCACGCGGCGGCCCATGTCGCAGCCGATGGCCCGACCGGTATCGCGCCGGCGCGGCTGCCGGTGTGGATCGCTGCGAACGGATCGACGAGACGGCAGGCCAGCCCGGTCGACGCAGTGATGGCTCCCGCGAGGCCATGCGCCGACGACCCGCTGCCACACAGCGCAACCTCGTCCACCGATGGCCCGCCCGCGCTGCGCGCATCGACGAGCAGCGCGGCGACGCTTGCGGCAAGCGCCTCGACCCCACCCTCGCGCGGCACTGGCACCACCCGCAGCAGCGGTACGCCGCCGGTGCTCCAGGCCAACAGGCGCAGCGAATCGCTGCCGACATCGACAAGCCAGAAAGGCGCCTCCGGCGGAACCCCTGCGGACGCACCTGACACCAGCGCACGCAGGGCCGCGAACGCATCGACGTCGACCAAGGTCCGCCCCAGACCACAAGCAGCGGCGAGGTGCTGACGCGCCAGCACGGTCTCGCGACGAACCGCCACCACCAGGTGCTCGCGCGGCCCGACGGCCTCGCTTGCCGCACCCTCCTGCTTGACTGCTGAGGGGCGTGGACCGCCGAGCGGCGTCCAGACGACACGCAGCGAGGCTGGTGTCACCGGCAAGGCGCGAACCGCACGCTCTGCCGCCTCGTCGATCTCGTCAGGCTCGGCGCTCGCATCGAGCGCGAGCGTCCGCAACAGCACCGCACCAGCCGGCACTGCCATCACCACACGTCGCGGACGCCAGGACTCGCGCCGGCAGGCGGTGCCGACCGCTTCGCGCAGCGGCGCAACGAGCACGGCCGGCGGCGCATCGCGCTCGAGCGCCACGCGGGCCGTCCCGACGAGCCAGACAGCGCCAGCGATGCGTCTCAGCGCAACGACCCGGACCTCTAGGCGCCCGAGGTCGATGCCGACCGACACGCGACCGGGCAGCGCACACAGTCGACGCAGGCGCTCGCGCACTGGGTGAGGAAACATTCGGGACAGCGCCTGTCGTAGGATGGGGATGTGCCAGATTGCAATCCATCCTCACGTTCCTGAGAATCCGTCATCCGACCCATCCGGGTCGTCGGCCGCCGGACCGCCCACCGATCCTCCCCCAGCGACACCGGGACCCGCCTTGAAACCCAGACGTCTTCTGCTCGGCCTCGCGCTTGTCGCCACCACGCTGGTCCTCGGCGGCGGCATGCTCGGCGCGTTCGCTGCCTTCGTGACCTACCCCAAGCTGCCCTCGCTGGAGGTGCTGACGGACTATCGGCCCAAGTTGCCTCTGCGCATCCTTGCGGAGGACGGCAAGCTGATCGGTGAGTTTGGCGAAGAGCGCCGCTCGGTGGTGCGCATCAAGGATGTGCCAAAGAACCTCACCCACGCCATCTTGGCGGCGGAGGACGAGCGCTTCTACCAGCACGGCGGCATCGACTACGCCGGGGTGCTGCGGGCGATGCTGGCCAACTTCGTTGCCGGCGAGACGCGCCAGGGCGCCAGCACCATCACCATGCAGGTTGCCAAGAACTTCTTCTTGTCGAGTGAGCGCACACTCACGCGAAAATTCAACGAGGTTCTGCTCTCCTACAAGATCGAATCGAACCTGAGCAAGGACCAGATCCTCGAGCTCTACATCAATCAGATCTATCTCGGGCAGCGCAGCTACGGCTTTGCGGCGGCGGCGCGCACCTACTTCGGCAAGGACCTCAAGCAACTCACCGTCGCCGAGACGGCGATGCTCGCCGGCCTGCCCAAGGCGCCGTCCACCGGCAACCCGATCGCCAACCCCAAGCGCGCCCGCGCCCGCATGAATTACGTGCTCGACCGGATGCGCGCACTCAACTACATCACCGACGCGCAACTCGAGGACGCCAAGGCGCAGCCGATCAACGTCCGCGCCGCGCGTCTGGCAGCCACCGAGTCGGCCGACTTTGTCGCCGAGATGGTGCGCCGCGACATGGTCGAACGCTACGGCGAGGCGGCCTACAACAGCGGCATCACCGTCTACACCACCATCCTCTCGGCGCATCAGGCAGCGGCACAGGCAGCGTTGCGCAAAGGCCTGATGGACTATGACGCGCGCCACGGCTACCGAGGCCCGACGCGCACCGTGCGCCTCCCCGAGCTGCCCGACATCGCCGAGAAGGCCGCCGACGAGGCGCTGCAGGATCAGCTCCCGGTGGCCGGGTTGCAGCCGGCCATCGTCCTCGGCGTGAACACGCGCGAGATGAGGGTCCGCACGCGGCTTGGCGAGACGCTCGCGCTCAAGCCTGAGGCATTCGCCATGGCCAAGGCCTGGGTCAGCGACAAACCTGCGGGTCAGCGGCTGACGCGCGGCGCCGAGGTCTGGCTCAAGTCAGATGAAGCGGGTGGATGGGCGCTGAGCCAACTGCCCGAGGCCGAGGCGGCGATCGTCTCCATCGACCCCTATGACGGCGCGATCCGTGCGCTCGCCGGCGGCTTCGACGCCAGCCGCAACCAGTTCAACCATGTCACGCAAGCGTGGCGGCAACCTGGCTCGTCGTTCAAGCCATTCATCTATTCGGCAGCGCTGGAGAAAGGCTACTCCCCGGCGACCATCGTCGAGGACGCGCCGCTGCACTTTGATGCCAGCGTGACCGGTAGCGACGCCTGGACGCCGCAGAACTACGACGGCACCTTCGACGGCCCGCTGCGGCTACGGGTGGCCCTGGCCAAGTCCAAGAACATGGTGGCGATCCGCGTGCTGCAGGCCATCACGCCGCTCTACGCGCAGCAATGGATCACGCGCTTCGGCTTTGACCCGCAACGCAATCCGCCCTACCTGAGCCTCGCCCTCGGGTCCGGTTCGGTGACACCGATGCAGATGGTCGAGGGCTACGCCGTGCTGGCCAACGGCGGTTACCGGGTGAGGCCTTACCTGGTGAAGAAGGTGCTCGACAGCAAGGGCCGCCTGCTCGCCCAAGCCAAACCGGTGGCGGTCGGCGCCGGTGCCGAGCAGGTGATCGACGCGCGCAATGCCTGGCTGATGACCAGCCTCCTCAAGGAGGTGGTGCTTGCCGGCACCGCGACCAAGGCCAAGAGCCTCGGACGCAGCGACCTCGCCGGCAAGACCGGCACCACCAATGACAACGTCGATGCGTGGTTCGCCGGCTACACACCGCGCTTGGTGGCGGTGAGCTGGATCGGGCATGACCAGCCCAAGAGCCTCGGCGCCAAGGAGACCGGCGGCGTCGCCGCGCTGCCGATCTGGATCGATTACATGAAGACTGCGCTGCAGACCATCCCGGAGACGCAGGTTGCGCCGCCGGGCGGTATCGCGGAGGCCTTCATCAACCCGAGCAACGGGCGCTTTGCCAACCAGGGCCTGGTCGAGTACTTCTACGAAGAGGACCTGCCCGGCGCTGCCGGCCCGGAAGAGACCACGGTCGACGCGTCGCCGCGATGAGCTTCCACTCGAGGCAAGAGGCATATCCGACATGACCCGCGACATCCCGCCGCGCATGCTGCGTGAGGCGATCGCCCAAGCCGCTGCCCGCATGATCGCCGAGGACGGCCTGCACGACTACGCACTGGCCAAGCGCAAGGCGGCACGCCAGCTCGGCGTCTCGGAGAAGCAGCAGCTGCCCAACAACGACGAGATCGACGCTGCGGTGCGGGCCTACCGCGAGGTGTTCCAGACCGACACGCACCCCGACCTGCTGCGCGACCTGCGCGAGATCGCCGTCGAGGTGATGGAGCGGCTCGAGCGTTATCGGCCGCAGCTCACCGGTTCGGTGCTCAACGGCACCGCCGGACCCGAGTCCGACATCAACCTGCTACTGTTCGCCGACAGCGACAAGGACGTCGAGATCGACCTTCTGAACCGCGGCATCCCGTTCGAGACCGGCGAACGCAAGCGCTCCCTGCGCGGTGAGGTGCGGCGGGTGCCGGTGCTGTCGGTGTTCGTTGATGACACGGTGGTCAACCTCGAGGTGCTGGAGCCGCGCGACCGCAACGACCGACCGCGCCTGAACGGCCACCGCGCAGAGCGGGCCGATGTCGACGCGGTGCGGGCGCTGCTCGACTGAGGTGGGTGCCACCGACCATCCGACAGCCGGACCACCCGACAGGCGCACCATCCAAGGTCAGGACCCTTGCAGCAAAGGGCGGACCGCAAGTACACTAGACGGCTTTTCCGCTTTCTCATCAGGAACAAAGCCATGGTGGTGATTCGTCTGGCTCGC
>DALYGT010000062.1:5113-6984 GCA_031971375.1 Burkholderiales bacterium
GAGAGGTGACAGCGTGAGGTTCGATGTGATCACGCTGTTCCCGGAGATGGTGGCGGCGGTGGCCGCCGGCGGGATCACCGGGCGCGCGTTCGAACGCGGCCTGGCGACGTTGCAGACGTGGAATCCGCGTGATTTCACGACCGACAACTACCGCACGGTGGACGACCGCCCCTACGGCGGCGGGCCAGGCATGGTGATGCTGGCCGAACCGCTCGAGCAGGCGATCGCCGCGGCGCGCCAAGCGCAGCGCGAGAAGGGGGTAGCTGACCCGCAGGTGGTCTACATGAGCCCGCAGGGGCGTGCGTTGGACCACGCGAAGGTGAAGGACATGGCGGAGCGCCCGGGGTTGATCCTCCTGGCGGGCCGCTACGAAGGCATCGACCAGCGGTTGATCGACCGCGAGGTAGATGAAGAAGTGTCGATCGGTGACTATGTGCTGAGCGGCGGCGAGCTGCCGGCGATGGTGCTGATCGATGCCGTGGTCCGGCATCTTCCGGGCGCGGTCAACGACGCGCAGTCGGTGGTCGAGGAATCGTTCGCTGACGGGCTGCTGGATTGTCCGCACTACACCCGGCCGGAGGTCGACCACCACGGCGAGGCAGTACCCACGGTGCTGATGTCAGGGCATCACGAGGCGATCCGTCGCTGGCGCCTCAAGCAGAGTCTGGGCCGTACGCTCCTGCGTCGACCTGACCTGCTGCAGCATAGGCGACTGAACGAGGAAGAGACCCGGCTGCTGGCCGAGTTCCAGACGGAATCAAGACTGGGACCGGTGCTGCAGGAACAGGCCTCCGCAGAGAAAAACAGATCCGGCAATGCCGGCAAGGAGAAAACATGAACCTCATCGAGCAACTTGAACAAGAAGAGATCGCCCGCCTGGGCAAGACCCTGCCCACCTTCTTCCCCGGTGACACTGTGGTCGTCCAGGTCAAGGTGAAGGAAGGCAACCGCGAGCGTCTGCAGGCGTTCGAAGGCGTCGTCATCGCCAAGCGCAACCGCGGCCTCAACTCGGCCTTCACGGTGCGCAAGATCTCCGCCGGCGAAGGTGTGGAGCGCACCTTCCAGACCCACTCGCCGCTGGTCGCCAGTGTCGAAGTCAAGCGCCGCGGTGATGTGCGCCGCGCCAAGCTCTACTACCTCCGCGGTCGCACCGGCAAGGCCGCCCGCATCAAGGAGAAGCTGTCGTTCTCGGCCAAGGCCGAGAAAGCCGCGGAGTAAGGCCTTCGGCGCCGCAACCGGCGGCCTTCATGCCGCGAACGCCCGGCTTGTGTCGGGCGTTTGTCTTTTGCGGGTTGCCCGCCACGCCCGCGCACACGTCGGCAGGACGCAGATAATCCAGCCATGACTGCACGCGCCAAACCCGCCGATCGAGCGCCGTCGCCGGGCGCCGGGGCGCACGGCCCTGCCTCCGATCTGCCTGTGGCAGACCGCGACCAGCTTGACCGCTTCTGTGACGCACTGTGGCTCGAAGACGGGCTCTCGCCGCGCACGCTGGCGAGCTATCGCGCCGACCTTACGCGCTTCGCACACTGGCTGGCGGCGCGGGGTGGGTCGACGCTGGCAGGCGCTGGCAGCCACGACGTCGAGGCCTACCTCGCGCATCTTTTTGGACAAGCTGGGCTCAAGGCACGCTCGTCGGCACGCGCCGTCAGCAGCCTGCGCCGCTTCTACCGCCGTCTCGCCCGCGACGGCGAGCGTGGCGACGACCCTACGGCCCTGACCGCCAGCCCCCGCCTGCCGCGCAGCCTGCCCAAGAGCCTGAGCGAGGCTCAGGTCGAGGCATTGCTCGCGGCACCCGACACGCGCACTGCGGAGGGTCTACGCGACCGGGTCATGCTGGAGGTGCTCTACGCCACCGGCCTGCGCGTATC
>DALYGT010000063.1:0-6979 GCA_031971375.1 Burkholderiales bacterium
CTCAAGGTCGAGACCGGCTTGCCACGGCGAGACCTGCCGGTCGGCGCCATCGCTCTTTTGACGCTTGCCTCGTGGGGCTTCTGGAACGGCGATGTGTCGCTCGAAGATTGGGCGCCGTACTTCTTCGGCGCCTATGGGCTCGGTGTTTTGTCTTGGTGGGCCGCCCATGCGCGATTGCAGGGGCATCGGCTGATCTGGATGTTGGTGGTGCTCGCTGCACTGGCACTGCTCGCGCTCGACTGGCGCGGCCGTATGGCGGTTGCGCTGGCCACCGCGCTCCTGCTCTCGCGCTGGGGCCTGCGCCCATGGTCCCCCGGCCCATGGACGCGGCTGGGGTCGCTGCGTTGGCTCGGCGAGCGCAGCTATGCCCTGTTCCTGGTGCACTTCCCGGTGTTGTTGGTCGTCAACACCTTGGTGGCGACGGTCGACAGCCTCACCGCCATGCCGCCGCTGCTCTTGCTGCTCGCCGGCGCGATGGCGAGTGTGCTGGCCGCATCGGTCTTCCATGCCTGCGTCGAGATCCCGTGGATGCGCCTGCTGCAGACGCATCCGGCAGGCCGCAGGCAGCAGACCCAAGTCGTCACAAATCCTGTCTAGAATCCGGCGAGCGGTTCAAGGCATGCCGGGTGTCGCCGCCTTCCAACAACGGCCGGTACGAGGGGGAGAGATGGCGAAGCAGGGCAAAGACGCGTACGCAGGTCATTCATTCGACTATGACCTGATCGTCATCGGCTCAGGGCCCTCGGGCCAGCGCGCTGCTATCCAGGCCGCCAAGCTCGGCAAGCGGGTCGCGGTGATCGAGCGTTCGCGCTCGGTCGGGGGTGTCTGCGTCCACACCGGCACGATCCCTTCCAAGACCTTCCGCGAGGCGGTGATGCACCTGTCCGGCTTCCGCGAGCGCGGCATCTATGGCGCCTCCTACCGGGTCAAGCAGGAGATCACCATCGACGACCTGCTGCAGCGGGTCAACCACGTCGTCGCCACCGAGGTCGATGTGATCCGCAGCCAGATGTCGCGCAACCGCGTCGAATTGCTGGAAGGCTCGGCGCGCTTTGTCGACGCGCACACGGTCGAGTTCAGCTCGCCGAGCGGCAGCGGTACGCGCCAGATCAGTTCGGCGCGCATCGTCATCGCCTGCGGCACCGAGGCCGGCCGCGACGACCACATCCCGTTCGACGGCCAGCGCATCTTTACCAGTGACGACATCCTCGGCCTCAAGTTCTTGCCGCGCTCGATGATCGTGGTCGGCGCCGGCGTGATCGGCGTCGAATACGCGACCATGTTCGCCGCGCTCGGTGTCCGCGTCACCATCATCGACAAGCGCCCCGTCTTGCTGCCCTTCCTCGACCACGAGATCTCCACCGCGCTGACCTACATCGCGCAGCAGCACAACGTGCTGATGCGCCTTGGCGAGGAGGTCGCCGACATCGAGCTGCTCGAGGACGCCAACAAGCCGGTCGAGGTACGCCTCAAGAGCGGCAAGGTGTTGCACGCCGAGGCGGCGCTGTACTCGATCGGCCGGGTCGGCGCCACCGCGCGGCTAGAGTTGCAGAACGCCGGCGTCACCATCGACGACCGCAACCGTGTGCCGGTCAACCACAACTTCCAGAGCAACGTCGAGCACATCTATGCGGTGGGCGACGTCATCGGCTTCCCCTCGCTGGCCTCGACCTCGTACGAACAGGGCCGGGCGGCAGCGCGCCATGCTTTTGGTCTGCTCAAGGAGGATGCCGACGCCAGCATCCGGCTGTTCCCTTACGGCATCTACACCGTCCCCGAGATCTCGACCATCGGCAAGAACGAGGACGAGCTGACCCAGGCCGGGATGCCCTACGAGATCGGCAAGGCGTACTACCGCGAGATCGCGCGCGGCCAGATCCTCGGCGACCGCACCGGGCTGCTCAAGCTGATCTTCAATCCCGAGGACCGCAAGTTGCTGGGCGTGCACATCATCGGCGAGCAGGCCAGCGAGCTGATCCACATCGGCCAGGCGGTGATGGCGCTCGGCGGCACCATCGACTACTTCTGCGACGCCGTCTTCAACTTCCCGACCCTCGGCGAGTGCTACAAGACCGCAGCGCTCGACGGCCTGAACCGGATGTCGTTCTAGGAGGGCAGGGCCAAGCGCGCCAGCACCCGTTCGCGGCCGAGCACCGCGAGCACAGCGTCGATCGACGGTGTGCTGGTGGTGCCGCAGACCAGCACCCGCAGCGGCATCGCCAGCTTGGGCATCTTGAGCCCGTGGGCAATGGCGGTGTCCTTGATCAGCGGGCCGAGGGCCTGTGCTGTCCAGTCTGCTGTCTCCAGCGCGGTACGCAAGGCCGCCAGCGCCGGCCTTGACTCCTCGTTCACGTGCTGCGCCAGCAGCTCCGCAGGTGGAGTGGGGGCGGCGTAGAAGTAGTGCGCCGCGTCGGCGATCTCGTTGAGCGTGACGCCGCGCTCGCGCAGCAGGTCGGCCACCTGCGCCACATCCGGGCCGGCATCCACGTTCAGTCCGGCCTTTTCCAGCCGCGTGCGAAGCAGCTCGCCCAGACGCGGCGCCGGGCAGACCTTGAGATATTGCTGGTTGAGCCAGTTGAGCTTCTCCGGGTCGAAGCGCGCTGGCGAGCGGCTGATGTGGCCGAGGTCGAACCACTCGACCATCTGCTTGAGGTCGAACACCTCGTCGTCGCCGTGGCTCCAGCCCAGTCGCGCCAGGTAGTTGAGCAGCGCCTCGGGCAGGTAGCCGTCCTCCTCGTACTGCAGCACGCTCACCGCGCCGTGGCGCTTGGAGAGGCGCTCGCCGTCGTGGCCGAGGATCATCGGCACGTGCGCGTAGTCGGGTACCGGCGCGTTCATGGCGCGCAGCAGGTTAATCTGGCGCGGCGTGTTGTTGACATGGTCGTCGCCGCGGATGACCTGGGTGATGCCCATGTCCCAGTCGTCGATGACGACGCCGAAGTTGTAGGTCGGCACGCCGTCGGCGCGCAGGATCACCAGATCGTCCAGCTCCTCGTTCGACACCGTGATCACGCCCTTGACCAGGTCGTTCCAGCTCACCTCGCCGTGGTCCGGGTTGCGGAAGCGGATCACCGGCTCCACGCCGGGGGGTGGTGTCTTGCCGGCGGCGTTCTCAGGGCGCCAGCGGCCGTCATAACGCGGTTTGAGCCCCGCGGCACGCTGCGCCTCGCGCATCGCGTCGAGCTCGTCCTTGCTCGCGTAGCAGGGGTAGGCAAGCCCGCGAGCGATGAGGTCGTCGGCGACCGCCTTGTAGCGCGCCAAGCGGTCCATCTGGAACACCGGGCCCTCGTCCCAGTCGAGGCCGAGCCACTTCATGCCGTCGAGGATGGCGTCGACCGAGGCCTGCGTGCTGCGCTCGCGGTCGGTATCTTCGATGCGCAGGACGAACTCGCCGCCCTTTTGCCGCGCGTAGGCCCACGAGAAGAGGGCGGTGCGCGCCCCGCCGATGTGCAGGTAGCCGGTGGGCGAGGGGGCGAAGCGGGTCTTGGTCATGTTGGCCACGGTGGGTGTGCGGAGGGGGCGGATTCTACTTCTTCGGCAACAGCGGCCGCAGCGCCGGCCACACCGTCTCCAGCAGCAGCGGCTGGGCCTCTGCAATCGGGTGCAGCCCGTCGGCCTGGATCAGCTCCGGCCGCAGCGCGACTTTCTCCAGAAAGAAGCGCACCACCGGCACCCGGGCCTCGCCGGCCACCGCATCGAAGGTGTGGTGGAAGCGCTCGCCGTACTGAGGGCCGTAATTGGGCGGTATGCGCATCCCGAGCACCAGCACCTTGGCCCCGGAGGCCTTGCTCAGCCGGATCATCTGCCGCAGGTTGTCGCGCATGGCGTCGAGCGACTGCCCGCGCAGGCCACCATTGGCGCCCAGTTCGAGGATGACCACCGAGGGCTTGCTCCGCGCCAGCTCTGCCGGCATGCGCGTCACCCCGCCCTGCGTGGTCTCACCGCTGATGCTGGCGTTGACCACGCGCGCCGGCACGCCCTCCTGCTCGAGGCGCTGCGCCATGAGCTTCACCCAGCCGCGTTCGATCGCGATGCCGTAGGCCGCCGAGAGGCTGTCGCCCATCACCAGGATGACCGGTGAATCGTTCGCCCCGCTGCCGGTATCCTTGCCAGCCCACGCAACGCTTGTGGCTGCCAGCAGTCCAAGGACCAGCCAACGCGCGCAATGGTCGGCCAACGCGTGCACCATCCACCCGAACCTCATCCCTTTCATGATCCTCCGCACTGTCGGGCTCAGCCGCGAAGTCGCCATGGGCGACCGGCCACTGGTCATTCTTGACGACATCGACCTCGCAATCAACGCCGGCGAGTCGGTGGCCATCGTCGGGCCCTCGGGCAGCGGCAAGTCGACCCTGCTCGGCCTGCTGGCCGGCCTCGACGTGCCGACCCGGGGAGAGGTCTGGCTCGACGGGCAGTCGCTCTTTACCCTCGGCGAGGAGGGCAGGGCCGCGCTCCGCGCGCGCGCGGTCGGTTTCGTGTTCCAGAACTTCCAGCTGCTGCCTGGCCTCACCGCGCTGGAGAACGTCGCGCTGCCGCTCGAGCTCGCAGGCCGTGCCGACGCCATGGACCGCGCCGCGCACTGGCTCGGCCTGGTCGGGCTTGACGCCCGTCGCCGCCACTATCCGGCGCAACTCTCCGGTGGCGAGCAGCAGCGCGTCGCGCTGGCGCGCGCCTTTGCCGGCGATCCGCGTGTCCTTTTTGCCGACGAGCCGACCGGTAACCTCGACGCGCGCACCGGGGCGCAGGTCATCGACCTTCTGTTCGACCTCAACGCGCGTGCTGGCACTACGCTGGTGCTGGTGACCCACGACGCGGTGCTGGCGGCGCGCTGTGCACGGCAGATCGCGCTGGAGCAAGGCCGCCTCGCTGGTCCGCCGCAATGATCGCAGTGCTCGCCCTCCGCGGCCTGCGCCGCCAGTGGCGCAGCGGCGAACTGGTACTCATCACGCTAGCGCTGGCGCTTACTGTGGCCGCCATGACCGCCATCGGGGTGGTCGCGCAGCGGGTCGACGACAACCTCGCGCAGAAGGCTGGCCAGTTGCTCGGCGCCGACCTCGTCATCAGCGGCGACCGGCCGCTGCCCGACGCCTGGCCAGCGCAGGCGCGTACGCTTGGCCTCGAGGTGACCGGCGTCAGCGCCTTCCCGAGCATGGCCATCGCGGGAGACCACAGCCAGCTCGCCGATGTGCGCGCGGTCGATGGCCCGTTCCCGCTGCGCGGCGAGCAGGCCAGCGGCAGCGCTCCAGACAGAGGAGAGGTCTGGATCGACGCCAGCCTCGCCAGTCGGCTCTCGCTCAAGGCGGGCGACTCACTCGGCCTCGGCTACAGCACGCTGCGCGTCGCCCGTGTCCTGGATGCGCGCGGCGATTCCGCCCTCGAGGTGTTCAGCGTCGCGCCGCGGCTGGTCATGAACCGCGCCGACCTGCCCGCCACCGGCCTCATTGCGCCCGGCAGCCGGGTCGCGTACCGCCTGCTGTTGGCCGGGCCGGTCGCAGCCATCGAGCAGATCCGCGCCGCTCTGGTGCCGCAGCTGCAGCGCGGCCAGCGTATCCAGGGCTTGCAGGACGCGCGTCCGGAGATCCGCAACACGCTCGAGCGCGCGCGGCAGTTCCTCTCGCTCACTGCCATGGCCAGCGTGGTCCTGGCGGCGGTGGCGCTGGTCCTGGCCGGGCGACAGTACGTGCGCCGTCGTATCGAGGAGACTGCGCTGATGCGCAGCTGGGGGTTGGCCTCGCGGCGCATCCTCGCTCTGCACGCCACGCAGCTTTTGGTCGCCGGGACCGTCGCCAGCCTCTTCGGCGCGTTGTTCGGCCTCGGTTTGCAGCAGGTGCTCGCCGAGCGGCTGGCGACCTTCGTCGGCGAGGGACTGCCGCCGCCGTCGTGGCTGCCGGCGCTCGCGGCTTTCGGCAGCGGGCTTGCGCTGCTGTTCGCCACTGCTGCGCCACCGCTGCTACGCCTGCGCGGCGTGTCACCACTGCGAGTCCTGCGCGACGACCTGCCTGCGCCCGGTCTGGCCGGCTGGGCCACGGTGTTCACTGCGAGCGTGGTCGTGGCTGGGCTGCTGGTCTGGCAGGCTGGCGAGTGGCGACTCGGCTTGTATGCCCTCGCAGGTTTTCTGGCGACACTGGCGCTGGCCGGTGCCGCCGGCGCCGCACTACTGCCGCTCGCCCGGCTGGCGCGCGCCGCCACGCCGATGCGGGCCGGCAGCGGCTGGCGTCTCGGGCTCGCCGCCATCACCCGTCGTTGGCGCGAGACGCTGCTGCAGGTCATGGTGCTGGCCACCGGCATCATGGCGCTGCTGCTGCTCACCGTGGTGCGCGACGACCTGCTCGCCGCCTGGCGCGCGACCCTCCCGGCCGATGCGCCCAACCACTTCGTCATTAACCTGACCCCGGAGCAAGTACCGCAGCTGCAAAGCCTCTTCACAGCGGCCGGACGCCCTGCGCCCACGGCATACCCCATGGTCCGCGGGCGGCTGCTTGCCATCAACGACCGTCCGGTCGACCCTGCCACCTTTGCTGACGAGAACACGCGCCGGCTGGTCGAGCGCGAATTCAACCTGAGCTTCGAGCGCGACCTCGATCATGCGGACAACCGCATCGTCAGCGGCCGCTGGTGGCGCATCGACGAACTCGAGCAGCCGCTGGTGTCGGTCGAGCAGGGCATCGCGCAGAAACTCGGCGTGCATGTTGGCGACCGGCTGCGATGGGGCCTTGGCGGCCGCGAGACCGAGGTCACCGTGCAGTCGGTGCGCGAGGTGCGCTGGGACTCGTTCGGCGTCAATTTCTTTGTCGTCGCGACGCCCGGGGTGCTGGCCGGCGAGCCCTCCACCTGGGTCTCAAGTTTCTTTATTCCGCCAGACAAGCCAGGGCTCGAGACCGCGCTGGTACGGGCGCTGCCCAACGCCACACTGGTCGATGTCGGCGAGCTGCTCGACCGCATCCGCGCCCTGATAGACCGCCTCGCTGCAGCGGTCGGC
>DALYGT010000064.1:0-6968 GCA_031971375.1 Burkholderiales bacterium
GCATACCAAGTTCGAGACGCGTGGTCTGCGCCTCGGCCACGGTGTCTGGGATGTCGTTTTCCGGCGGCGTTGATTCCGGCCGCGCGCACCTGCAGGCGGCCAGTCCAAACCAGACGGTCAATCCAAAGCGGTGTAGCGCACTTCGAGCACCTCGAGGTGCCGCTCCCCGGCGGGGGTGCGCAGCGTCACCTCGTCGCCCTCGCGCGCCTTGGTCAGCGCGCGCGCCATCGGTGACACCCAGCTGATACGGCCGCGGCTCACATCTGCCTCGTCGATGCCGACGATGCTCACCGTCTGTTCCTCATGGGTGTCGACATCCATGATGTCGACTGTCGCGCCGAAGAACACCTGGTCGGTCGCCTCCCGCGTGGTCGGATCGACCACTTCGGCGTTGTCCAGCCGCTTGCCGAGGAAGCGGATGCGCCGGTCGATCTCGCGCAGACGCTTCTTGCCATAAAGGTAGTCGCCGTTCTCCGAGCGGTCACCGTTGCTCGCGGCCCAGGCGACCGTCTCGACCATCTTGGGGCGCTCGACCTTCCAAAGCTGGTCGAACTCGGCCTGCAGCCGGGCGTGCCCGGCGGGCGTCATGTAGTTCTTGCTGCCTGCCGGGACCGGGTTGGCGTCGGCGAACTCGTCGTCGTCGTCAGGGGGCGTGTCTTCTTTGAAAAAGGCCTTGCTCACGCCGAGCCGACCTCAAGTGCCCGTCTTGCCCACGCTCAGAGTCGAGGTGAAGGTCAGGTCCTTGGAGTCCACTACCTTGGCGGTGAGCTCACCCGCGCTACCCTGCGGCACGAAATAGAAGCGGAAATTGGGGTTCTCGCTGATCGAGAAGTCGACATCGGCGCTCATCACCACCTTGCCGCCGTACGCCACCTCGACATGGCGGACAAAATGCGGCGGCACGAACAGGCGCGTGACCTGGTCCATCTGCATGCCCGAGGTGTTGGGGTGCGAGACCATGACCTGGGCCAACGTCGGTTTGCCCGGCTGCAGATCGCCTTCGAGCTTGAACTTGACCTTGCCCAAGCGCGCCAGCGCGGCTTCCATGTCCTTGCCCGCCGGCGCCGAACAGCCGCCCGCCGCCCGCACGAACTTGCGCGCCATGTGCAGCTGGCCGTCGCTGGTCTCGGCGATGACGCGGACCCACGTGTATTCCTCGAGGCGGATGCGCGTCTCGATGTCAGCACGGCCAGACTCCGGGGTCAGCTCGAAGCTCGCGGCGATCGGCGTCGGGTTCTTGTCGACCACCAGCCACATCTTGCGGATGTAACGACCGGCCGACTGCTCGGCCTTGGCTTTGAGACCGATCGGCACCACGGCGGCGTCCTCGGCGCGGAACGGCGCATCGATCTCGACCACATCGCCCGCGTTGTCCGCAATGGTCCGGCCGGCGAACAGGTACTCGCGGATGCCGGCCCATTGCTCGGTGTCGGGCGACGGCTCGTCGGCGGCTGCAAAAGCGGACACCGGCAGCGCGAGGCTGACGACCAGCGCAGCCAGCAAAGCGGCGGCGCGTCCGAAAAGACGGCGGAAGGGGCGTGCGTTCATGATCCAGACTCCAGGTAGGGCTGACGCCGCGGGCGCCGCTGCGGGGCGGCGCCAGACATGGCAAGCCGGTTGCACCAATTTAGTCCGCGTCCTCCCACTCGAGTTCCGAGTAGGCGGCGGTGACATTGCGACGATGATAGACCTCGGTCAAGGCCCAGCCAGCGGGTGCGTCGATGTTATCCACCACCTTTTGCAAGGGCGTGCCGCGCTTGATCGCTGCCCGTACGGCATCGCGCAGGGCAGTGAGGTAGGCGCTCTGCGCGGCCCAGCCGGTGGCATCCGTCAGCGGTCCGTGGCCGGGCACGGTCCGCATCGCGCCGAGCGTCTGCAGGGCCGGCAGCTGTGCCAGCCAGCCGTCGATGCTTCCATCGACCACCGGCAGGTGGCGCACGAACAGCAGGTCGCCGGCGAACAGTGTCTTGCTGGGCTCGTCGTACGCGGTCAGGTCGTGGTCGGTGTGCGCGGTCTTCCAGGCCTGCAGTCGCAGCACGCGGCCGCCAAGGTCGATCGCGGTGGTGCCCTCGATGCCTTGGGTAGGTATCCGCAGCGTCGGCGGGGCGTCGAGACCGAGTTGCCGCTGCGCGAGCGTCTGATAGGTGCTGCGGCGCGCTGCCACTGCAGCCGCCAGGCGGCGGGCGCCGATCTGCTGCTCGGGGTTGATCGCGTCGGCGAGGGCCGCAAGCCCGAGCAGGTGGTCCGGGTGGCCGTGGGTGATGACGACAGCGCAGACCGGCAGCGCGGTGTGCGCGCGGACCGCCGCCGCCACCGCCTTGCCGGTCGCGTCGCTGCCGCCAGCGTCGATCACGGCGACGCAGCGTTCACCGACCACGAAGCCCCAGTTCGAGGTGTCGCCGGCGTTGCTGCGATCGGCCTCGGCGATCTGCCCGGTATGCACGAACACCCCTGGCGCGACCTCATCCACGGCTGAGGGCGAGGGCGCGGCAGCCGTCAGCAACAGGCTCGCGCCGGCCAGCAGCAGGGCGCTCGCGACCCGGGCCGTGGCACCGGCGCCGCTCCCTGCGGGCGCCGCTTGCCACGTCCGCGTTGACGTGCGCTGACACCCGCATTGCAGCACTTGCCCCGGCGTGGTCCGGGGGCGCGCAGCGCAGTGTTGTTGAGTTCGATCGTCTCCCATGGACCGAGTCTAACTTTGACCGGATGCGGAGGGCGACTTTGTTACACTCGGACTGCCCCCTCACTCACCACCTCGAGCCAGAACCCATGACATCCGCCGCTGCGCCGCACCGTATCGTCATCGTCGGCGGAGGCGCCGGTGGCCTCGAGTTGGCCACTCGCCTCGGCGACTCGCTCGGCCGCAAGGGCCGCGCCGAGGTCACGCTCATCGACCGCTCGCGCACCCATCTGTGGAAGCCGTTGCTGCACGAGGTCGCCGCCGGCAGCATGGACCTCGACGATCACGAGATCGAGTACCTCGCGCAGGCGCGCTGGCACCATTTCCGCTACCGGCTCGGTGCGTTGGCGGGGATCGACCGCAAGCAGAAGTACGTCAAGCTCGCGCCGGTCTTCGATGATGAGGGCGAGTTGATCATCGAGGCGCGCACTGTGCCCTATGACACGCTGGTCATCGCCATCGGCTCGGTCTCCAACCACTTTGGCACGCCGGGTGTTGCCGAATATTGCATCTCGCTCGACACCCAGGCGGACGCAGAGCGCTTCCACAAGCGCCTCATCAACAACTGCATGCGCGCGCAGGCACAGCGCACACCCTTGGCGCCGGGACAGCTCTCGGTGGCCATCGTCGGTGCCGGGGCCACGGGTGTGGAACTTGCCGCCGAGCTGCACCGTACGGTGCGCGAGCTGGCGGCTTTCGGGCTCGACAAGATCGACCCCGCGCGCGACATCCAGATCACCATCATCGAGGCCGCGCCGCGCATCCTCGCGCAGATCCCCGAGCGGCTGGCCGACTCGGCCATGGGCCTGCTGCACTCGCTCAACGTCAAGGTGATGACCGGCGAGAAGGTGGTCGAAGTGACACCCGAGGGTGTGCACACCGAGAGCGGCGCCTTTGTCCCGGCGCGGCAAGTGGTCTGGGCGGCCGGCATCAAGGGCTCACCGATCCTCGCCGGCCTCGACGGACTCGAGGTCACCCGCAACAACCTGCTGGTGGTCAAGCAGACGCTGCAGACCAGCCGCGACGATGACATCTTCGCGCTCGGCGACTGCGCGGCCTGCCCTTGGCCAGAGAAGGACGCACTGGTGCCGCCGCGCGCCCAAGCCGCGCACCAGCAGGCCAGCACATTGCTCAAGACCCTTAAGCGCCGTCTCGAGGGCAAACCGCCGTTGGAGTACCACTATCGCGACTTCGGCTCGCTGGTCAGCCTTGGCGAATACAGCACAGTCGGTTCGCTGATGGGCGGCCTGCACCGCGGCACGCTGATGCTTGAGGGCGTCATCGCTGGCTTGATGTACAAGTCGCTCTACCAGATGCACCTGGTGGCCTTGCATGGTTGGGCCAAGGTCGTGCTCGATACCATCGCCCGCTCGATCACGCGCCGTACCGAGCCGCACATCAAGCTGCACTAGGGCGCTGTGGCGCGCATGCCTGTGGCCCTCCCCGTCTTGGGTGCAACGTCGGTCCGGGAGCGGCGGCTATGGATCGGACTCTTGCGCGTGGCGGCCGCCCGTGGCGGTATCGGCCGCCAATTGGCCTTGGTCCTTCCGGCGCTGCTGCTCACGGGCTGCGCCTGGCAGGCCTATCGTCCGGCGCCGCTCGACCTCGCCGGCGCCGATGCCGCGGCGCAGCTGCGTACCCTCGACGACGAGCCGACCCGAGCGCTGCTGGCTGCGGCTGGTGCCGACCTGCGCGCATGGCCGGCGGTGGTCTGGACGCGCGAGACACTGCTGCTGGTCCTGATGGAGCGCCACCCGGACATGCGGGCGGCGCGGGCGCGGGTCGCTGCCGCGCGGGCACGGGTCCCGGCGGCGCAACAGGCGGTCAATCCGGACCTCTCGACGCGACTGGAGAACCATTCGGGTCGCGGCAGCAACGGCTCACCGTGGAGCATCGGCGCCGGGCTGCAGTTCGCGTTCAACACGCAGCCGCTGCGCGCGGCGCAGGGCGCACTGGCGAGCGCCGAGGCGGACGAGGCCGAGGTGGCCGCCGGGGAGGTCGCCTGGCGCCTCTACCGCCAACTCGGTGATGCGCTGCTGGCGGTGCAGGCCACTGGCGAGGCGGCGACGCTCGCGCAAGACGCGGTGACGCTGGCACAGGCGCGCATCGACAGCGCCGAGGTCAGGCAGCGCTACGGCGCTGCGCCCGCGCTCGAGGTCCAGCTGGCCCGCGAGGCGCTGCTCGCAGCCCGACGCGAGCAAGCCCTGGTCGGGGCTGCTGCGGCCGTCGCACAGGCGCAGTTGGCGCAAGCCTTGGCGCTGCCAGTCGATGCGCTGGCGCGGGTCCGGCTGGCGTCGTGGCCGGTGCTCTCGCCCGTGGACGGCGGCGAGGGTGCTGGTCCGGACGCGTCCACCGCGCGTGCCATCGCATTGCAGAACCGGCTCGATCTGGCGCGCGAGCTGGCTCTTTACGAGGTCGCGGAGGCCAGTGTGCGGGTCGAGATCGCGCGCCAATACCCGCAGGTCCGGCTCGGGCCGGGCCTGGCGTGGGACCAGGGCGACCGCATCTGGCAGATCGGACTGTCGCTGCCGCTGGCCCTGCTCCAGCGCAACGAGGCCGGCATCGCCGCCGCCGAGGCGCGCCGTGCAGCGCAGGCGCAGCAGCTCCTGGCGCGCCAGGCGGCGGTGGCGGGCGAGGTCGAGTCGGCGCGACAGCGGGTCATCGCGCTGGTGGGTCCCTTGTTGGCGTCCCGTAGCGAGGCCGATGCCGCGGACAAGTATCTGGCCTTGATGCAGCGCCAGTTTGACGCCGGCGCGGCCGATGCCGCCTCGCTGATCGCTGCGCGCGCAGTGGCCTTGCAGGCGCGTCGGCTGGTGCAGGAGGCCACGGTTGCGTGGCGACAGGCACAATGGTCACTGGAGGCTGCGTTGCAGGCGCCGTTGCCGGCCGGCGGTTCACCGGCCCACGACGCGGATGCCGCGCATGCCGGTGACCATGGCCGGCAGGCCCATGCACACCCGGCCCCCGGCCACTCGACCGACGACGCCCATGCGCACGGGCACCCCCGACCTTAGCCGCGAAAGCCCGACCGCCGATGCCGACCCGCTTCCGTTCCGCCGTGCTGGTGATCCAGGCCGCCATCATCATCGGGCTGGTCTGGACCATCGCCCTGCTTGGCCGCGACGAGTTTCAGGCGGACAACGACGGGCAGACGCTCAGCGCGCCGCCGGCCAAGGTGGTCGGCGACCGGGTGCTGATCCCGGTCGATGCGCAGCGCGCTGCCGGAATCGTTGTTCAGACGCCTGCGCCAGCCGAGTATCGCGCGGCGCAGCGCTATTTCGGCGTGGTCGCCGACGGCCGCAGTCTGGTCGATGCGCGTCAGCGCCATCTCGCCATCCTCACGCAGGTCGCTGCAGCCGAGGCGCAACTGGCGCAGCGCCGCGCCGACCTCGCGCGTGTCCAGGGCTTGTTCAACGAGGGCCGCAACGCCACCGCACGCGAGGTCGAGGCGGCGCAGGCTGCCCTCTCGGTCGAGGAGCAACGACTCAACGCGCTGCTCACCGAGCGGCAAGCTGTTGCGGATGGCCTGCGCGTGGGCTGGGGCGATGCGCTGGCCGAGCGCCCCGGTGACAGCGGCAGTCTGTTGGCGCGGGTCGCAGCTCACCAGGTCGAGCTCATCCAGTTCGTGCTGCCGACGGGTGTCGAGGCCGGCAAGACCGAATGGCGGGTCAACGTCGCTACCGCCGAGTCCAAGGGTGTCGCGGCCACGCTCGTCGGACGTTCGCCGCAGACCGTGCCCGGCTTGCAGGGTGACACCTGGCTGCTCGCGGTGCCGCCCGCCGGGCTTCCCGCCGGCGCGCGGGTCCGCGTGTTGGCCGACAGCAGCCAGGCGGCGCACGGTGTGCGTATCCCGCCGTCGGCCGTGGTGCGTTTCGGTGGCAAGGCCTGGGTCTATGTGCGCGTCGCGCCGGATCAGTTCGAGCGCCGCGCGCTGGCGGTCGATCGTCCCCTTGCTGACGGCCTGTTCACCGACGCCCTGGGGTCCGACGCACAATTGGTGACCAGCGGCGCGCAACTGCTGCTCTCGGAAGAGTTCAAGTTCCAGATCAAGAACGAGAACACCGACTGAGCCGGCGCCCGCGACCGAAGAACCCACTCCATGCTCGCCGCGCTCGTCCGCTTCAGCATCCGCAACCCCGGTGCGGTGCTCGCCATCGCGCTGGCGGTGTTGATCTACGGCGTCTACTCGGCACGCACCGCACGGCTGGATGTCTTCCCCGAGTTCTCGCCGCCTCAGGTGGTGATCCAGACCGAGGCACCAGGCTTCTCCGCGGAACTGGTCGAGACC
>DALYGT010000065.1:0-4158 GCA_031971375.1 Burkholderiales bacterium
CCGAGGTGGCCGACAGCTGCGAGGGCGTGTTCGTCATCGAGGACGTGCACAACTGCGGCGCCGATTACGACCGCACGTTGATGGCCTGGCACCAGCGCTTCGAAGATGCTTGGCCAGCGTTCGAGGCGCGCTACGGTGAGCGATTCAGTCGCATCTGGCGCTACTACCTGCTGTCCTGCGCGGGCAGTTTCCGCGCCCGGCACAACCAGCTCTGGCAGTTCGTGCTGTCACCGGACGGGGTGGACGGCGGCTACCGGCGGCCAGCCTGAGTGTTGCGGGAGGCTGTCCCAACGTCAGGCGGGTTCTTCGGGTACCACGAGCTCGAAGCGCGTCGCTGACAGATCGGCACCGAACTCTTCGCCAAGGTCGCGGATGTTCTCGTCCTCCGCGGCGTGGAACCACCGGATGTGGCAGTCGCGACCATCGCGTGCGGCGTCCTCGATCTGGTCTATGAGTCCGATCAACACCCTCGCGCTCGAGCTGTTGAAATAGACGAGCCGGAAGTCGAAGCGCAGCGGGCCGTCGGTGCTGCCGAGCCAGCTGACGAATTCGCGGACCGGCTCGTCGTAGAAGGAGCGCACATCTTCCGGGTAGGACTCACCGGTCAGCACGAATTCACCGGCTTCGAAGTCGAAATCGACAGCCGGCGTCCGGACGGTAGCGGCGATCTGGAGTCGGTTCACGGTAGTCACTGAAAATACGCCCTGAAGGTGAAATAGGTCTTGTCGGTCCCTTGAACGGGGAAAAAACCATAGTCGAAACCACCGGTCGCCTCTCGTGCCACGGTGAGCCACCCCGCAGCAGCGCCCCTGGAACTGGCGGGCGGTTCTTCCCGCAGCGCCTGCTTGATCATGGCGCCAAGGGTTTTGCGGTCGAGGCCGCGCAGGCAACCGATGGCATCGTCAAGGTGAACGACCTGCTCGTTGTCGATCAGGTTGGAGCAACTCACGAAATGGATTCCGTCGACGCGCTTGCCGACCAACACCAGCCCGAAGCGCAACTCGGTTGCGGCGCCCTGGGCGCCAGCACTGGCATCCTCGGGCAGGAACTGCACCTCTGAGGAATAGCGGATGATGTTCTGCACCTGTTCGACGAGGACAGAGAACATGCTGCGCGCGATCCGGCTGTCAGTCTCGTCGAGCGCCAGCTTTGCCCGCATGGCAAGCCCGAAGCCCGACAGCAGGTCATCGGTCACCGGTCCGCTGTAGGCGGAGATGATGTCGCGGCCAACGAGCTCGTCGCGGAAACGGAAAGCGTCCTCGGCGATGTTGATCGCGGGCGCTGCTGTCGTGCTCGTGTGGACGGATTCGGGTGGCATCTGCGAGCGGCCGGTATTCTTCTAGTCTGTTTGTCCAAGTGGACCTTGCTATAAGACATAACTTTACCCCGAAAAACGCACAGCGAGCGCAGTGTGGCCTCGCTTGCTTTACACTCCGCCCGCGCGTCGCCGCTCTTCCTGCGCGCGGTCTTGCCGCCGAGCCGCCATGTCGACCACCGAGCATTTCATGGACATCCTCGAGAAGCACAAGCTGCAGGACGGTGTCGTCCACAACCAGCAGATGAGCCGCCGCGAGGTGGTGGAGACGCTGCTCGCCAAACAGCACCATGCCGAACTCGCGCGCATGGTCGAGCGGCATTCCCCCGCAGAACTCGGCGAGGTGCTCGACGAACTGCCGCTGGACGCGGCTGCCGCGCTGTGGCGAGCCATCCCGCGCGAGCGCGAGAACGACATCCTTTGGGAGCTCTCCGACGAGCGCCGCGAGGCGTTGGCGGCCGGGCGCGAGCCGCAGTTCGAGGGCTCCAAGGTCAACGTCTTCGAGCTCGTCGATGGCGGCCGACTGCGTCAAGTGCCGGTCACCGGACGCAAGGATCTCGACGGCGTCAAGCCGGTCTGGGTCGACCTCATCAATACCAGTGCCAGCGAGCGCGGCTTCATCGGCGCGCACTTCGAGGTCGAGTTACCGGACCCGCTCGAGGCCACTGACCTCGAGCTGAGCTCGCGCTTCTACATCGGCGAGACCGATGACATCCACCTGCACTCCAACTTCCTGCGTGAGCGGGCGGGGGACTCGCGCAGCGTGCCGGTGTCCTTCATCCTGCATGGCGGTATCCTCTTCTCGGTGCGTGACGAAGAGCTGCCCGTGTTCCGCCTGCAGCGCCGACGTGCCTTGACCCAGCCGGGCTATGTGAGCGACAGCATCGACGTGCTGCTCGACCTCTACGGCGCCGACGTCGAGTACTCGGCGGACTCGCTGGAGGACATCTACACCACGCTCGGCGAGGTCGGCCGGCTGGTGCTGAACGAGACCGTCACCGACGCGCAGGCGGCGCGCATCCTCGCCAGCATCGCCGAGGAAGAGGACCAGAACGGTCGTATCCGCGGCAACATCCTCGACACCCAGCGCGCGCTCAACTTCCTCATGCGCGCGCGCCTGCTCAAGACTGATCAGGTGCAGTCCTGCAACCAGATCGTGCGGAACATCGAGTCGCTGAACAGCCACACCGCGTTCCTGTTCGACAAGATCAACTTCCTGATGGACGCCACCATCGGTTTCATCAACATCAACCAGAACAAGCGAGTCAACCAGCTGACCGTGTTCAGCGTGGTGTTCATGCCGCTCAACATGCTTGCCGGCATCGGCGGCATGTCCGAATACTCGATGATGACCGAGGGCATCCCCTGGCCGATCTCCTACGGCGCGTTCGTGCTCGGCTCCGGGCTCATCGGCTACGCGACCTACGTTGCTTTGCGCTACTTCGAGACGCGGCGGCAGCGGCCGCTGCGCGGCCGGCAGGGCTGACGCGGTCGCGGACTCCGACTGGACCGCGCCGGCGGCCATGATGGGCGGCTCCCGGGAAAGATTCCCGGCCGGCATGTCTTGCGGAACCTTGTTCCGGATACCCGACCAAACGGGTCGAATATCTTCGGACTCAGTCTATGCCAAGGCCTCATGCGGTTCGCTTGCTGTGCATCTGTACCGCAGCCCTGCTGTCTGGCGCGGCCCCGGCGCTCGCCGCCGAAGCGCCCGTCTTCGGCCTCGCGGCGCTGCGCCAGATGGCGCTCGACGCCAACAAGTCACTTGAGGCCGCCCGCGACGTCGTCGACGTGGCCCGCGCGTCCGTGGTCACGGCGGGCGCCTACCCCAACCCCGAGACCGAGTTGACCTTTGGCAACGCATCGCCGAGGGTCGGTGGCGCGTCGGGCAACGCCCATGCCATCGCCCTGTCGCAGCGCATCGATAACCCATGGCAACGTCGGGCGCGCATCGGTGCGGCCGAGGCAGCCGTCGGCGGCGCGGAGGCGGGCCTGCGCAGCGCCCGCGTGACGCTGCTGGCGCGACTGCAGACCGCTTTCTACGACCTTTTGCGCCGACAGGAAGAGCTCGGTGCGGCGCGCGATGACCTCGCGCTAGCCGAGTCGATCTACGACAAGATCAAGGTCCGCGTCGATGTCGGTGAGGCACCGCGGTTCGACCTGATCCGCGCCGAGGCCGAGCGGCTCAACGCGCGCAACGCCACGCGCAGCGCCGAGTTGCGCGTCAACCAGGCGCGGCTGGCGATCCGTGCGCTGGTCGCCGAGCGCTTGCCGGCCGATTTCGAGGTGCGCGGTGACTGGTCGGCGGCGCGTGCGCTCGAGCCGCTCGAGGCGGTCCGCGAGCGCCTGCTCGACAGCAATCCCGAGCTTGCCGCACTGCGTGCCGAGCAGTCGCGCTTCGAGCGTCAGGTCGAACTGGAGAAGGCGCGGCGCATGCCCGAGGTGGCGATCCGCGCCGTGCAGGAGCGCGACCCCGACCTCGACAACAGCCGCGTCGGCGTGCTGCTGACCATCCCGATCTGGGACCGCCGCGCCGGTCCCATCGCCGAGGCGACCGCGCAAGGCCTGCGCGCCCGCAACCAGCTCGAGCACAGCCAGTTCGTCCTGACGCAGTCGCTGGAGACCGCCTATGGCCAGTACGAGATCGCCCGCAACCAGATCAGCGCGCTCGAAGGCGCGATCCTGCGCGAGGCCGAGGCCGCGCTCAAGGTCGCCGAAGCCGCCTACCGCTTCGGCGAGCGCGGCATCCTCGAGGTGCTGGACGCTCGCCGGGTGTTCCGCGCCGCCCGCAACGACCTCATCGCCGCCCGCTTCGAGCTCGAGGTCGCGCGCATCGAGATCGA
>DALYGT010000065.1:4258-6925 GCA_031971375.1 Burkholderiales bacterium
GCAACGACCTCATCGCCGCCCGCTTCGAGCTCGAGGTCGCGCGCATCGAGATCGAACGCCTGCAGGCAGTGGAGACACCGTGAAACCTGCTGACCCGATGCCCGCGTTGACTCATTCTCCCCACTCCAAGGACCGCGTCGAAATGACCCGCGACCCCGTCGTTACCCTTGTGTTCCGTGCAATGGCCACGCTGATGCTGGCCGGCGCGCTCACGGCCTGCAGCAAGACCGAGGAGAAGCCGGTCGAGGCCCCGCGTCCCGATCCGATGCTGGTCGAGGCGAGCGAGGCGCTGATCGCCTCGCTCAAGGTCGAAGCGGTACAGCCGACCCCGGTCAGCCCGATCTTCCGCGTCGCCGGCCGCATCGATTTCGACGAGCAGCGCATCTCGCGCATCAGCACCACTGTCCCCGGACGAATCAGCGACCTCAAAGTCGTGCTGGGCCAGAACGTCGGCAAAGGTACGCAGCTGGCGACGCTGACCAGCGCCAACCTCGGCGAGGCGCAACTCGCCTACCTCAAGGCCAACTCGCAGGTGCAACTGCTGCGGCGCAGCGTCGAGCGCGCCCGCGCGCTGCTGGCTGCCGATGTCATCGGCAGTGCGGAGTTGCAGCGCCGCGAGAACGAGCTCGAGGTCGCCGAGGCCGAGAAGCGCGGTGCGGCCGACCAGTTGCGCCTGCTGGGCCTGCGTGACGGCACGCTCGCCGGCATCGAACAGTCTGGCGCCATCAGCTCTGTCAAGCCGGTCATCTCGACCCAAGCCGGCACGGTGGTCGAGCGCAACGTCGCGCTCGGTCAGGTGGTGCAGCCGTCCGATCTGCTGTTCGTCGTTGCCGACCTGTCGGTGGTGCGTGTGCTTGCCGAGGTGCCAGAACAGGAGGTGCGCGGCGTGGCGCCAGGCCAGCGCATCGGCATCGACATCCCGGCGCTCGGGCAGAAGCGCATGGCGCGCCTCAATTACGTCTCGCCCACGGTCAACCCGGACACGCGGACGGTGTTGGTCCGCACCGAGCTCGACAACGCCGACCGCGCCCTCAAGCCGGCCATGCTCGCCACTGTCGAGATCGCCACCGAGCCGGTGCTTCAGGTCTCGCTGCCGCCCAGCGCGATCGTCCGCGAGAACAACACCGACCACGTGTTTGTCGAGGTCGGGCCGCGCAAGTACCGTCTGCGTCCGGTGGTGCTCGGGCACATCGCTCGCGACGCCGACGGCGAAGAGGTCCGACCGGTGATCGAGGGCCTGCAGCCGGGTGAGCGCGTCGTCATCGACGGCGCCTTCCACCTCAACAACCAGCGCAAGAGCGCCGCACAATGAGGTCGCGGCTCGCATCGGCCGCTCGGACGGTACGCCAATGATCCCTGCCCTGATCCGCGCTGCGCTGGAACAGCGCCTGGTGCTGGTGGTGGTCAGCGTCGTGCTGCTGGCCTTCGGTCTGGACGCCGCCCGCAAGCTCTCGGTCGACGCCTTCCCCGACGTCACCAACATCCAGGTGCAGATCGCCACCGAGGCGGTCGGTCGCTCGCCAGAGGAGATGGAGCGGCTGGTCACCGTGCCGATCGAGATCGCCATGACCGGCTTGCCGGCGATGACCGAGATGCGATCGCTAAACAAGCCGGGCTTGTCGCTCATCACGCTGGTCTTTACCGACCAGACCAACGTCTATTTTGCGCGGCAACTGGTGATGGAGCGGCTTGCCGACGTGCGCGGTCGTATGCCAGAGGGCGTCTCGCCGGTGCTCGGGCCGGTCTCGACCGGCTTGGGCGAGGTGTTCCAGTACACCTTGCAGAAGGTCGACGACGGCGACCGCGAGCTCTCCCGGGAGGAACTGACGCGGCGGCGTATCGCCCAGGACTGGGTGGTGCGTCCGCTGCTGCGCTCGATCCAGGGTGTGGCCGAGATCAACTCGCAGGGCGGCTTCGTCAAGCAGTACCAGATCCGCGTCAACCCGGACCGCTTGCGGCACTATGGCTTGAGCCTCTCCGAGGTATTCGATTCGGTGGCGGCCAACAACGCCAACGCCGGCGGCGGTGTGCTCAACCAGCACGCCGAGCAGTACCTGATCCGCAGCATCGGCCTCGTCCGCACGATCGACGAGTTTGGCAGCATCGTGGTCAAGAATCAGGGCGCGACGCCGGTCTTTTTGCGCGATGTGGCGCAGATCGACGAGGGCGCTGCGGTCCGCGTCGGTGCGCTGGTCAAGGATGGCAATACCGAGGCCGTGGGCGGCGTGGTGATGATGCTGGCCGGTGGCAACGCCAAGGAGATCGTCGGCCGCATCAAGCAGCGCGTGGCCGAGATCAACGCCAAGGGCGTGCTGCCCGAGGGCCTGCAGATCGTGCCGTACTACGACCGCTCGGAGCTGGTCGACGCGGCGCTGCTGACGGTGACCAAGGTGCTCGCAGAGGGCGTCCTGTTTGTCGTTGTCGTGCTGTTCCTGTTCCTCGGCGATGCGCGTTCGAGCCTGATCGTCATCGCCACGCTGGTGCTGACACCACTCCTCACCTTCATGGTCATGAACCGGCTCGGCATCTCCGCCAACCTCATGAGCCTTGGTGGCTTGGCGATCGCCATCGGCTTGATGGTCGACGGCTCGGTGGTGGTGGTGGAGAACGCCTTTGCCAGGCTTTCGCACGGCGCTGCTGAGGGCGAGCGCAAGCTCCGCGTCATCT
>DALYGT010000066.1:0-5576 GCA_031971375.1 Burkholderiales bacterium
GCGGCCCCCGTCGGGTGTCCTTTTCGAAGCGACTTTCGAACGCAGTGAGAGGAGCGAGAACAAGGGACACCCGAGGTAGTGGGCCGCCCGCCACTCACCTCACCGAAACGCCTCGAGCCGGTACAGCGCAGTCGCGCCAAGCAGGTTGTGCATCGAGGTCACCGGCCGATTGGCGGTGAGCACCAGCCGCTCGAGGATGTGAATGCCGTGCTGGCCGCAGAACAGCTCGAAGTCGCGCAGCGTGCAGAGGTGGATGTTGGGCGTGTCGAACCACTGGTAGGGAAGGTCGTCCGAGACCGGCATGCGGCCGCGGACGATCTGCCAGCGGTGCCGCCAGTAGCCGAAGTTCGGGAAGCTGACGATGCCCTCGCGTCCGACGCGCAGCATCTCGCGGACGATGTGCTCGGTGTTGTGCATGGCCTGCAGCGTGTGCGACAGGATGACGTGGTCGAAGGCTTGGTCGCCAAAGCCCGAAAGTCCACGCTCGAGGTCGCTCTGGATCACGTTGATGCCGGCCGCGACGCACTGTGTGACGCTCTCGATGTCGATATCGATGCCGTAACCTTCGACCCGCTTGTCGCGTTGCAAACGACCGAGCAGGTGGCCGTCGCCACAGCCGAGGTCGAGCACGCGGCTGCCCTCGCGCACCCAACGCACGATGGCGTCGAGGTCAGCGCGCTGGCGCTGTCCGGCAGCGCGATTCATGCGGCCTCCGCGGCGACGCGCTCGAAGTAGGCGCGCATCACGTTGTGGTAGTGGGCGTCGGTCATGAGGAAGGCGTCGTGGCCGTTGGGCGAATCGATCTCGGCATAGGCCACCGGGCGCCGGGCTTCGAGCAGTGCGTCGACGATCTCGCGCGAGCGCGCCGGCGAGAAACGCCAGTCGGAGGTGAAGCTGACCACCAGGAAGCGCGCAGTGGCCCGCGCCAGCACCGCAGCGAGGTCACCGCCGGCCTCGCGCGCCGGGTCGAAGTAGTCGAGCGCCTTGGTCATGATCAGGTAGGTGTTGGCGTCACAATAACCGGCGAACTTGTCTCCTTGGTATCGCAGGTAGCTCTCGATCTCGAACTCGACGTCGAAGCCGAACTTGAGGTCCTCGCCGCGCAGCATGCGGCCGAACTTCTCGGCCATCACGTCATCGGAGAGGTAGGTGATGTGGCCGAGCATGCGCGCCAGACGCAGCCCGCGCGTCGGCACCACACCATGCTCGTAGAAGTGACCACCATGGAACTCCGGGTCGGTCAGGATCGCCTGCCGCGCGACGTCGTTGAAAGCGATGTTCTGCGCGGTGAGATAGGGTGCGGCGGCGACCACCACCGCATTGCGCACACGCTCGGGGAAGGTGATCGACCAGCGCATCGCCTGCATGCCGCCGAGGCTTCCGCCGACCACCGCAGCCCAGGTGTCCACGCCGAGCCGGTCGGCCAGGCGCGCTTGTGCCTGTACCCAGTCGATCACCGCGACGAGCGGGAAATCAGAGCCCCACGGCTTGCCGGTCTTGGGGTTGATGGTCTGCGGGCCGGTCGAGCCATGGCAACCGCCGAGGTTGTTGACGCCGACGACGAAGAAGCGGTCGGTGTCGATCGGCTTGCCGGGCCCGACCATGTTGTCCCACCAGCCAGCACTCTTGGGGTCGTCGGCACGGCTGAGGCCGGCGACATGGTGATTGCCAGACAGCGCGTGGCAGATGAGGATGGCGTTGCTGCGAGCCGCGTTGAGCGTGCCGTAGGTCTCGTAGACCAGGTCGTAGCTGTCGATCACGGCACCGCTGCGCAGGGTCAGCGGTTCGTCGAAGTGGGCGGTCTGCGGCGTGACGAGGCCGAGCGAGCGGGTGGTCACGGGAAGGGGCGGCGACTCATGATCTACGGATTATATGCGCCGCACGGCGGGCTGGCCGAGCGCCCGGCTCAGGCGTTGAGCCGCTCGAGCAGGCCCCGGGCCTTATCCGGATCGCTGGTGTTGAGGATGCGCCGCGTCAGCGTCTCGGCTTCGCCGAGGTCGGTCTTGAGCACGCGCTGCTTGACTGCCGGCACATTGGCCGGGTGCATCGAGAACTCGCGCAGGCCCATGCCTAGCAGCAGCCGGGTCAGGCGCACCTCACCGGCCATCTCGCCGCACACGGCGACCGGCTTGCCCGCCCTCGCCCCGGCTTTGATGACGCTTGCGACGAGTTGCAGGATGGCTGGGTGGGTCGGGTCGTAGAGGTGCGACACGGCGCCATCGGTGCGGTCGATGGCGAGCGTGTACTGGATGAGGTCGTTGGTGCCGATCGAGAGGAAGTCGAGCTGCTCGAGGAAGGGCTGCAGCATGATCGCCGCCGCCGGCACTTCGACCATGCCACCCACCGCGATGTCTTCGCGGAAGGGGAACCCATCGCGGCGCAGGCTGGCCTTGGCATCCTCGATGGCGGCAAACGCCAGACGCATCTCGCTGACGCTCGAGAGCATCGGGATCAGCAGGCGCACATCGCCAAAGCGCGCCGCCCGCAGGATGGCGCGCAACTGGGTGCGAAAGAGCTGCGGCTCGGCGAGGCAGAGGCGGATGGCGCGCAGGCCGAGCGCCGGGTTGTCGCCGTCATGGGTGATGCCGGTGAGCTGCTTGTCGGCACCGAGGTCGAGCGTACGGATGATGACCGGCTGTCCGCGCATCTCCTCAGCCACCTGGCGGTAGGCGGCAAACTGCTCGTCCTCGCCGGGCAGCCCTTGCCGGTCGAGGAACAGGAACTCGCTGCGGAACAGACCGATACCCGTTGCGCCGCTCGCCTGCACCTGCTCCATGTCGCCCGGAAGCTCGATGTTGGCGTGCAGTTCGATCGGCGTACCGTCGAAGGTCCGCGCCGGGGAGGTGCGCAGTCGAGCCAGCTTGCGACGCTCGATCTGCAGTGCTGAGGCGCGCAGACGGTATTCGGCGAGCACCTCGCGGTCGGGGTTGACCATGACCGCGCCGAGCTCGCCGTCGACGATCAGCAGGTCGCGGTCGCGGATCAGGGCCCGCGCATGGCGCAGCGACACCACCGCCGGCACGTTGAGGCTGCGGGCCAGGATGGCGGTGTGCGAGGTGACCCCACCGACGTCGGTGAGGAAGGCCTCGAAGCGGTGCTGCTTGAAGTGCACCACGTCGGACGGCGCGAGGTCGTGGGCGATAAGGATGCTCTCACCGCTGCTGTCGCGCGGCGTCACCCCGGCGTGGCCCATCAGCCCCTTGAGCACGCGCTCGACCACCTGTTCGACGTCGGCGCGGCGCTCGCGCAGGTAGGCGTCCTCGATCGCCTCGAACTCGGCGACCAGCGTGTCCATCTGCTGCTTGAGCGCCCACTCGGCGTTGCAGTGCTGCTTTCGGATGCGCACCCGCGGTTCCTCAGCAAGCGTGGGGTCGTTGAGGATCATCAGGTGCAGCTGGACAAAGGCGGTGAACTCGGGTGGCGCGTTGAGCGGCACCTTGTCGATGAGTCCCTGCAATTCGGCATGGGTCTCGTCCATCGCACGGTCAAAGCGTGCGACCTCGGCCTCGACCTTGTTCTTGGCGATGTCGTAGTGCGGCACCTCGAGCGCGGCGTGCGCCATGAGCTGGGCATGGCCGATGGCGATGCCGCCCGAGACGCCGATGCCATGGATGACGAAGCTCATGCCGCGACTATACGACAGCGCGGTCGATGCGCCTTCGGCTTGCTGCAGGAGGGGCGCTCGGCTAGCATCGACGCAGTCCAACCGACTTTCTCCAATGGCCTGCATCGCGGTCTTCAATCAGAAGGGTGGCGTCGCCAAGACGACCAGCACCTTCAACCTCGCGACCGCGCTGGCTCGGGCCGGCTGGAAGTCGTGGGCGGTCGACATGGACGCCCAGGCGCACCTCACGCTGGCCCTGACGGGTGGCAAGCCGCCCGCCGACCCTTCTGCCACGCTCTGCGCTTTCTTCCATCAGAACAAGCCCTTGCGCGACATCGTCAAGGAGACGCCGCTCGGTGTGCGCATAGTGCCTTCGCACGCCGAACTGGCCAAGGTCGAGTCGCTGTTCGGCAGCAATGCGCAAGCAGCACTGGCGCTCAAGCGCGGGTTGACGGAGGCCGAGCCGGAAGGGCCGGTGCTGATCGATTGCTGCCCGGCGCTTGGCGTGCTCTCGCTCAACGCACTGTATGCCGCCGACCGCGTCCTCATCCCGGTGTCGTCGGACTACCTCTCCCTGCAGTCGGTGGTGCGGCTGGATGCCGCCATCGTGGCGCTCGAAAAGGCGATGAAGCGGCCGCTCGAGAAGCGCATCGTCATCACCCGTTTCGATGCCCGCCGCAAGCTCGCGCAGCAGATCGCGCAGACCCTGCACGACCGCTACGGCGAGCAGGTGTGCAAGACGCGCATCCGCGAGTGCGTCGCGCTGGCCGAGAGCCCGGCGCTGGGCAAGGACATCTTTGCCCACCAGCGCAAAGGGGTCGGCGCGCAGGACTATGGCGCGCTGGCCTACGAACTTCTCAAGAGCGGCTTCTTCCGCTGAAACTTGGCCCCGAGGGGGCTGGGTCGGTCGGTCCTAGGCCGGCTCGAGTTTGGCGTATTCGAGCGCGAGCCACTTCTGGCCGCCCTCGCGGAAGTGCACCTGTACCCGCGCATCGGCGCCGCGTCCTTCGGTGCCGATCACCACGCCGGCGCCGAACTTGGCATGACGTACGTTCTGGCCGATGTGGAAGCCGGTCGCGTTGTCGACGCCGGCCGGGCTGAAGCTCGGCCGCTGCACCGCCATCTTGCGGGCGTTGATCGGCGCCAGCAGTTGTTCCGGCACCTCCTCGAGGAAGCGCGAGGCGATGTTGTAGCGGGTCTGGCCATGCAGCTGGCGTGACTCGGTGTAGCTGAGCGTCAGCTTGCGGCGGGCGCGGGTGATGGCCACGTACATGAGCCGCCGCTCCTCCTCCAACCCGTCTTCCGTGTTGAACGACTGCTCGTGGGGGAAGAGGCCCTCCTCCAGCCCGGTCATGAAGACGGCGTTGAACTCGAGGCCCTTGGCCGAGTGCACGGTCATCAGCTGCAGCGCCTCGGCGCCCTCGCCGGACTGGTGCTCGCCGGCCTCGAGCGACGCGTGCGCGAGGAAGGCGGCGAGGTCGTTGGCCTCGCCGTCGTTGGCGAACTGTTTGGCCGCCGAGACCAGTTCGTCGAGGTTCTCGACGCGGTCGGCGCCGTCCTTGTCGGCACGGTAGTGCGCCTTGAGGCCGCTCGCCTCGATGACGTGGTCGACCGCCTCGTGCAGGGGCAGATCGCGGAGCTTCTCGCCGAGCACGTCGACCAGCGCGACGAAGCTGGTGAGCGCGGCGCCGCCGCGGCCGGACCCGGCGGATTCACGCGCGGTCTGCAGGAGGGGGCGGCCGTGGGCCGCTTCGGCCAGGGTCTCGAGGCTGCGGGCGCCGATGCCGCGCGGCGGGAAGTTGACGATGCGCAGGAAGGCGCCGTCGTCCTCAGGCTGCGCAGCGACGCGCAGGTAGGCCAGCGCGTGTTTGATCTCGGCGCGCTCGAAGAAGCGCAGACCGCCGTAGACGCGGTAGGGCATGCCGGCGTTGAACAGCGCGGATTCGATGACGCGCGACTGCGCGTTGCTGCG
>DALYGT010000066.1:5676-6861 GCA_031971375.1 Burkholderiales bacterium
TCGGCGCCGCGGAAGGCGTAGATGGACTGGTCGTCGTCGCCCACCGCCAGCACCTGCGCGCCCGGGCCAGTAAGCAGACGCAGCCACTGGTACTGCAGGCGGTTGGTGTCCTGGAACTCGTCGACGAGGATGTGGGCGAAGCGCGATTGGTAGTGCTCGCGCAGGGCGGCGTCGCGGCCGAGCAGCTCGCAGGTGCGCAGCAGCAGTTCGGCGAAGTCGACCACGCCCTCCTTTTGGCACTGCGTGTCGTAGGCGGCGTAGATCTCGGCCATGCGCTGGGTGAAGGGGTCGTGCGCCTCGACGCGGGGCGCGCGCAGGCCGCGCTCCTTGTTGCCGTTGATGAAATGCTGCGCCTGCTTGGGCGGGAACTTCTCGTCGTCGATGCCCATGGCCTTGATCACGCGTTTGACCACCGAGAGCTGGTCGGCCGAGTCGAGGATCTGGAAGGTCGAGGGCAACTCCGCCTCGCGGTGGTGGGCGCGCAGCAGGCGGTTGCAGAGGCCGTGGAAGGTGCCGACCCACATGCCGCGGGTGTTGATGGGCAGCATGGCGGAGATGCGGGTCAGCATCTCGCGGGCGGCCTTGTTGGTGAAGGTGACGGCGAGGATGCCGTGCGGGCTCGCCTTGTGCGTGGCCACCAGGAAGGCGATGCGGGTGGTGAGGACGCGGGTCTTGCCGCTGCCGGCACCGGCGAGGATCAGCGCCGAGCGCCCTTCGAGCGTGACCGCCTCGTGCTGGTGTGGGTTGAGGCCGTCGAGGAGGGTGCCGAGGTGCATGGCACCATTCTACTGGCTACTGGTCTACCGTCTGCCCGCAGCAAGGTCGGGCCGGGTGCGTTTGCCGGGGGTCGATGCCTCGGCTATCATTACCCGACTAAAACACTCGACTATTGGAGAGCAACCGCATGTCTGCGCATGACAAGATCGACGCCACCGTCAAGGGCAACCCCGTGGTCCTCTACATGAAGGGCACGCCCAACTTCCCGATGTGCGGCTTCAGCGGCACCGCGGTGCAGATCCTCAAGGCCTGTGGCGTGGACCAGATCACGGCAGTCAATGTGCTGGAGGACGACGAGATCCGCCAGGGCATCAAGGACTACGCCAATTGGCCGACCATCCCGCAACTGTATGTGAACGGCGAGTTCATCGGCGGCGCGGACATCATGCGCGAGATGTACCAGTCGGG
>DALYGT010000067.1:0-6861 GCA_031971375.1 Burkholderiales bacterium
ACGGCGCCGGTGCCACTGCCCATGGCGGTCTGCTGGTGATCGAGGGCGACGCCGGTCTGCGCTGCGGCATCTCGCTCAAGGGCGGCGACATCGTCGTCGGCGGTTCGGTCGGCAGCTTCTCGGCGTTCATGGCGCAGGCCGGCCGCATGGTCATCTGCGGCGACGCCGGCGATGCACTCGGCGATTCGCTCTACGAGGCGGTCATCTACATCCGAGGTGAGCCGAAGTCGCTCGGCGCCGATGCCCGCTTCGAGCCGATGACCGATGACGACTACAAGACCGTCGGCGACCTGCTCAAGCAGGCCGGCATGGACCACGACCCGAAGTCGTTCAAGCGCATCGCCTCGGCACGCAGCCTCTACCACTGGAACGCCGACGCCAACCAGGAATACTGAGCCGCGCGGCGGCAAGGAGCACCACATGGACATGAAGCCCGTACACATCAAGCGCCGCTCGGCCGAGGAATCGGCCAGCTTTGACCGGCGCATCATCGATTACATCCAGAACGCTGCGGCGCACGGTCTCTACGAGATCCGCGGCCTCGGTGCCAAGCGCCCGCTGCCGCATTTCGACGACCTGCTGTTCCTCGCGGGCTCGGCGTCGCGTTACCCGCTCGAGGGTTACCGCGAGAAGTGCACGACCAAGACCATCCTCGGCACCCGTTATGCCAAGAAGCCGATCGAGCTGGAGATCCCGATCACCATCGCCGGCATGAGCTTTGGCGCGCTGTCGGCAAACGTCAAGGAGGCCTTGGGCCGGGCCGCGACCGAGGTCGGCACCAGCACCACCACCGGCGACGGTGGCATGACGCAGGAGGAGCGCGGCTCGTCCAAGACACTGGTCTACCAGTGCTTGCCCTCGCGCTATGGCTTCAACCCGGATGACCTGCGCAAGGCCGACGCCATCGAGGTGGTGATCGGTCAGGGCGCCAAGCCGGGTGGGGGCGGCATGCTGCTCGGCCAGAAAGTGAATCCGCGTGTTGCCAAGATGCGCACCCTGCCGCAAGGTGTGGACCAGCGCTCTGCCTGTCGGCACCCCGACTGGACCGGTCCCGATGACCTCGCCATCAAGATCCAGGAGCTGCGCGAGATCACCGACTGGGAGAAGCCGATCTACGTCAAGGTCGGCGCCACCCGTACCTTCAACGACGTCAAGCTGGCGGTGCACGCTGGCGCCGACGTGGTGGTGGTCGACGGCATGCAGGGCGGTACCGCCGCGACCCAGACCTGCTTCATCGAACACGTCGGCATCCCGACGCTGGCGGCGGTCCGTCAGGCGGTGGACGCGCTCGAAGACCTCGACATGAAGGGGCAGGTGCAGTTGATCGTCTCGGGCGGCATCCGAACCGGTGCCGACGTCGCCAAGGCGCTAGCGATGGGCGCCGATGCGGTGGCCATTGGTCAGGGCGTGTTGTTCGCGCTCGGCTGCAACTCGGAGACGTTTGTTCGCGACGGCCAGCACTATCCCGCCATCGAGGCCTACGACGCGCTGGGCACGGCACCGGGTTTCTGCCACCATTGCCACACCGGCAAGTGCCCGGTCGGGGTGACGACGCAGGATGCCGAACTCGAGCAGCGCTTGCAGCCTGATGTCGGTGCACGCCGCGTTCGCAACTACCTCAAGACCCTGAACATGGAGCTCACCACCATCGCCCGCGCCTGCGGCAAGCAAAACGTCCATCACCTGGAAAGAGAGGACCTGGTGGCGCTGACGGTCGAGGCAGCAGCGATGTCGGGCATCCCGCTGGCTGGCACCAACTGGGTGCCCGGGCGCTGAATCTTCGAGCCGCGACCGATCGGTTCAGCGGCGGATGTTCATGCCAAGACGTATTTTTGAAGTCATTGAGTAGCAGTGGTTTTGATTTTCACGGCGGCCGCCCAGCCGGGCGCTCCCGTGCTTCTTGAAAGGAGGCCGCACGCAGACCAGACCGAGATGACGATGTCTTATCCATCACAAAAAGAATCCACAGGAGGGGGAACAGATGGAACGGAATCAACCCAAAGGCCTCGACCCGGCGACTGCCGCGCGAGCGGAGGCCATGCATGCGCGTGACCGCTGGAGCGCACTCACCATCCTGGCAGTGCTCTGGGCGACGCTGATCTACACCTACGCCGTGGTTCCCCACGGCTTCCTGCAGACACCGATCGGCATCATGCTGACCATCAGCGGCGCGCTGTTGCTGCTGTTCAACACCAGTTCGGTGACGGCGATGCTCAGCCATTACCGCGAGGACCGTGACCACATCTATGGCCAGGACCTGCACAACCTCGACCTCAACCGGCAGCGCCTGCATGAACTCTCGCTGCGTCCGGCGCACGTCGACACCGACCCGGGAGCGCCGTGATGAGCAAAGACAAGCGTTATGAGCCCCCCGTGCAAGGGGGCGCAGGCCAGTTCATCGACAGCCTGGTGGTGCTGGTGCTGGTCTACGCCAGCCTGATGGCGCCGCTGCTCTTCAAGGAGGCCCCGGCCGCTGCCGACGCAGCCGACAAACCAGCGCCGACCTGGGAGTCGCTGAACCAGACGCCGGCGATGGTCGAGCAGTGGGGCAAGCTAGGCGTCAAGGTCGAGGCGGCTGCGCCGATGATCACCAACCGCTTCGACTACACCATCGAGCCGGTCAGCCTGATCCTCACCATCGCCGTCATTGTCGGCTACTTCATCTTCGTATTGCGTGCCTCCGAACGCGAGTACCGCGAGGTCATCCGCGAGCGCTTCGGTCCGGCCAAGGGAGACTGAAATGGATTTCTGGACTGCTCTGGAGTACGCCGCATGGCTGGTCTCCATCGTGTTGTTCGGGTGGATGCTGGCCGACGCCAGATTCACCAGTTCGCAATATGGCGAAGACTTCCTGCTGAGTTCGCGGGAAGGCGAAGACGAGTGAGGGCCCCGACATGACTGCGACGAATATCTCGGCCGCTGCACCGCAAAAGAACGCGCTGCTCAAGGTCCTCGGGCCGATCCACGTGTGGGCCCTCGGGGTCGGCATCGTGCTGGTCGGCGAATACATGGGCTGGAACTTCTCGGTCGGCAAGGGCGGCGCCTACGGCTCGCTCATCGCCTGCTGGATCGTCGGCCTGCTCTACACCTGCGTGGCGATGATCGACTCGGAGGTGACATCCACGGTGGCGGCGGCTGGCGGGCAGTACACCCAGGCCAAGCACATCATCGGCCCGCTCATGGCCTTCAACGTCGGTCTGTATCTGGTCATGGCCTACACCATGCTCGAGGCGGCCGACGCACTGGTGGTCGGTGACCTCATCAAAACGGTCGCCGGGCAGTATGGGGCCACGGTCGATACCAGGCCATTCGTGGTGCTGACCATCGCTTTTCTGGCGTGGCTCAACTACCGCGGCGTGTTCATGACGCTGACGGTGAACTTCGTCATCACCGCGTTTGCCTTTGTGGCGGTCGTACTGCTGTTCTTTAGTGCCACTGGCTTGGCCGGCGGCGAGTCGATCCTGCGCCACAGCGAGATGCTGACCGACTTGCCATATGGCTGGATCGGCGTGCTGGCGGCCTTGCAGTTCGGCATGTGGTACTACCTTGGCATCGAAGGCACCTGTCAGGCGGCCGAGGAGGTGCGTTCACCCGGCCGCTCGATCCCGCTCGGCACCATGGGCGGCATGATCACGCTGCTGATCGCCGCGACCATGACCTGGTACGTGTGCGCTGGCCTGATGCCGTGGGAGTACTTGGGCCAGGCGGTGACGCCGCTGTACGACGCGGGGCGCCTGACCGGCAACCTCGAACTCGAGGTGATCCTGTTCGTCGGCACCATCTTTGCGGCGGTGGCGTCTGCCAACGGCTGCATCAACGACGCCTCGCGGGCCTGGTTCTCGATGGCACGCGATCGCTACATGCCGCAGTGGTTCGGCGCCGTGCACCCGCGCTATCGCACGCCGTACCGGTCGATCCTGTTCCTCGTGCCGATCGCGGTGACGTTCGCCTTTACCGGGCTGCTGGACCAGGTCATCACCTTCTCGATCCTGTCGGGCCTGTTGGGGTACACCTTCATGTCCTTCAACATCGTGCGCTTCCGCAAGTTGTGGCCGCTGGGCAGCATCAACCGGGGTTACGTACACCCGTTCCACCCGATCCCCTGCATCCTGTTGGGTCTGTTGTGCGCTGCGACGTACTTTGCAACCTATCTGGGCTACGGGGCATCGTTACTGTCGATCATGGCGTTCTACATCCTGATCTCGGTCTGGTTCGTCACCCGGCGATACCAGTACGTGCGGCGCGGCGATCAGTTCACCATGCCGTGGCCACGCCCCAAGGGCTACTGAGCCGCCATGGCGGTGATGTTCTCCGCGGCCGGCGTGGTGGCCGGTCTCGCGGGTCTGGTGGGAGCCTGGTGGTGGCAGCGTCGCGCACAGCGCGACCTTGCCGCTCGCCGGGCTGCCATTTTCGATGACTGCCGCGACCTTCTGCAAGGCGCCGATCTGGCTCATCCCGGCAGTGACTACCCCTTGCTGCGAGGGACCCACCATGGCCGTCGCGTCATGCTTCAGCCCCTGCTCGACCACGTCGGCTATCGCAAGGTGCCGTCGCTGTGGCTGGTGATCACGGTGGATGAGCCGCTACCGCTTGGCGGCAGCGTGGACATCCTGTTCCGGCCTGACAACATCGAGTTCTACTCTGGCATCGATGGCCTGCCTGAGCGGATCCACTTGCCATCGGCATGGCCCGAGCACCACATGGCCCGGGTCGGCCCGGTGGGCTGGCAGCCGCCGCTCGCGGCGCTGCACGCTGCTCTCGGTGAGACGGGTGAGAGCGTGGACCTCAAGGAACTCGTTGTCACCCCGCGCGGGGTGCGGATGGTGGTGCGCATCGGCGGTGTCGAACGCGCCCACTATATGGTGCTGCGTGCCATGTTGCCGCTGGTCGAACGTATCGAGCGCGGCTGGCTGACACACTGGCTCGACACCGTGGTTGCCGTGGCGGACGCTGTGCGCGAGCCAGTTATCGAGGGTGGCGGCCGGTGAGCGGGCCGGATCCGGCAACGGCCGCAGGTACCCCGCGCCGGGCATTGCACCCGTTGTGGGTGTTGCTGATAGCGATACTGCTGCCCGGCATGGGTCAGGTTCTCAACGGCACGCTGGTCCGCGCCTGGGTGATGCTGTTCTTTGCGTTGACCCTCGGCGTGGTGACGTATCACCTGACCACGCCCGAGCAGTCTTTCGTTGGCCGTCATGCCGGCGGGTTCTTTGTCTACGCCATCATGGTGATGGACGCCTACCTGTGGGCGCAATACCGGCGGGCGTTGGCCAGCCAAGGTGCTGACTAGAGGTTGTGCAGCGCCCAAACGGCTGCCTCAAGCCGGCTCTTCATGTTGAGCTTGCGCAGCAGGTGCTTGATGTGGACTTTCACGGTGGCGTCCGAGATGCCGAGCAGCCGCGCGATCTCCTTGTTGCAGCGGCCCTCCGCCAGTTGGCCGAGGATCTGCGACTCGCGTTCGGTCAGCGTAGTCTTCTCGCGCGGTTGCGGCGCGTTGAGCGCCTGCGTCAGGATGCCGGCGACGGCGCCATCGAGTACCACCCCGCCGACCACCGACTGGCGCACCCGTCGAACCAGCTCCTCCGGCTCCATGTCCTTGAGCAGATAGCCGTCGGCACCCGATTTCATGGCGCTGAGAACGTGCTGCTCGTCGCCGGACACGGTGAGCATGATGCAGCGCGACGGGATGTCGCCGACCTTGAGCTTGCGCAGCGTCTCCAATCCGCCCAGGCCCTTCATGTTGAGGTCTAGCAGGATGACGTCTGGCCGTAGCCGGACGGCAAGATCGATGCCGGTCTCGCCGTCGCCAGCCTCGCCCACCACCTCGAAATCCGGTTCGGCCGAGAGCAGTTGCGCCACGCCGCGGCGGAACAGCGGGTGGTCGTCGATGAGCAGGATGCGGATGTTCACGGGCAGGCGGTGTCTTCGTTCTCGCTGGGGAGGCGTTTGGGTGGGAAGGCGAGACACACCCGTGTGCCACCTGTCGGTCGTCGCACCACCTCGAGCGTCCCACCGAGCGAGGCCGTGCGTTCACGCATGATACTGAGTCCGTAGTGGCCGGTATCGGGGGCGTTCTGGCTTACGCCAGCGCCGTCGTCATCCACTGTTACGGTGAACTCGTGGCCCGGGCCATACCTGAGTTCGACCGTCGCAAGGCGGGCCCCCGAGTGGCGGCTGACGTTGGCCAATGACTCGCGGACCACCTGCAGGATGTGGAACTCCTCGTTGACGTCGAGGCGGCAGCGGCCGAGGGCATGCGTCAGCGTGGTGGCGATGCCGGTCTGCGCGGCGAAGGTCGTGGTCGCACGGTCGATCGCCTCCAGCAGGCCACCGTCCTCCATCCTGGCGCGGAAGGTCGAGATCAGTTCGCGCACCTCGCCGTAAGCCGCCGTCACACCCTCTTTCAGTTCGGCAGCGATGCGCGCGGTCTCGCCATCGTCGGCGGCAGTCGAGTGGGAGGCATCGAGCGCACGCAGGAGTCGCGACAGCTGTATGCGCATGAAGCCGAGCGACTGCGCCAGCGAGTCGTGGAGATCGGCCGCGATCGCCGAGCGCTCTTCGAGCAGAGCGAGACGACGGCTCTCGGTACTGTCGCACAGACCCGCCAGCGCGAGAGCGGCGATGCGGGCAACGGTTTCCGCAAGCCTGATCTGCGCATCATCGATGGCAGTCGTGCGTCCGAACTCCGCGACCAATGTACCGACGCCGCTGCTGCCACTGCTGAGGGGCACCAGCAAGGTCTGCAATTCGCCCGGGCCGGCGACCAGTCGGCCACTGACCTCTCGGGGCTGGTGTTCGGCTGGTAGTTGGGAAGTGATCAGCGGCGGATGGTGGGTGGAGATCATCGCGCCAAAGCCGAGC
>DALYGT010000068.1:0-6857 GCA_031971375.1 Burkholderiales bacterium
CGCTCGGGTAGCCAGAAGACCGGGTCGTAGCCGAAGCCGCCATCACCACGCGGCTCATGCGCGATCTCGCCGTGCCAGCTGCCCTCGGCGATGACCGGCTGCGGGTCCTCGGCATGGCGGACGAACACCAGCACAGCGTGGTACCACGCGCGACGGTCGGTCTCGCCATGCAACACATCGAGCAGGCGCTTGTTGTTGCGGCCGTCGGAGCGCGGCTCGCCGGCAAAGCGCGCCGAATGCACGCCGGGCGCGCCACCGAGCGCCGCAACGCAGATGCCGGAGTCGTCGGCGAGCGCGGGGAGGCCACTGGCGGCGCTGGCGTGGCGCGCCTTGGCCAGCGCGTTCTCGACGAAGGTGACGTGCGGCTCCTCGGCCTCAGCGATACCCAGTTCACCCTGCGTCACCAGCTCAATGCCCAGCGGTGCCAACGCGGCGCGCAACTCGCGCAGCTTGCCGGCGTTGTTGCTGGCCAGCACCAGCCGCCGGGTGGCGCTCACGCCGCCGCCCTAGGGCGCTCGGGCGCCAAGGCCACGGCGACGTTGGCCAGTACCTGCCAGACGTCGTGCAGCGGCTCGAGGCCCTTGCCGGCGCGTTCGGCCATGGCGAGGGTGCGTAGCGCGCGCTCCATCTGCCGCAAGGAGAGACGGCGCGCCGCACGACTCACCGCATCTCCCCGTTCGCCCCAGAGGCGGTGCACGCGCTTGAGACCCTCGTCCATGCGCCCGCCCGCCTCGACCACCGCCCACACCGCCTGCAGGTGGTCGGCGAGCAGCCAGACCAGTGACGGCACGCTCGCCGATTCGGCAGCGAGACCCGCCAGCACACGGCCCGCGCGAGTCATGTCGCCCGCGAGCAGCGCGTCGACCCACTGCTGCGGGTCGTAGCGAGCGACGTCGAGCACCGCCTCGCGCACCGCTTCGGCATCCAGCTTGCCGGCCGGGAAGAGCAGCGCGAGCTTGTCCAGCTCCTGACGCGCCGCCAGCAGATTGCCCTCGACGCGCGCGGCGAGAAAGTCGAGCGTCGCCGCATCGGCTTCCTGCGATTGCTTGGCCAAGCGGCCGGCGATCCAGCGCGGCAGCGTCGCCACATCCGGAGGACTGCAGTCGACCGCGGTCCCGGCGGTCTCAAGTGCCTTGAACCAGACCGACTTGCGCGTCGACCAGTCGATGGCGCCGATGCTGACCAGCGTCACCGTGTCGTCCGGTAGACGCTCGCAGTAGCGGCGAATGGCATCACTGCCGGCATCGCCGGGTTTGCCGCCAGGGATACGCAACTCGATCAGGCGCCGACTGGCGAACAGGGACAGGGTGCTGGCGGCGCGTTCGAGCTGGCTCCAATCGAAGTGTCCGGCGACCGTGAGCACGGTGCGCTCCTCGAAGCCTGCAGCACGGGCTGTGGCGCGGATAACGTCGCAAGCCTCGAGCACCAGCAGCGGCTCACTGCCGAAGACCGTCCAGAGCCCGGGGTGGTCGCCGTGCGGCATCGCTAGCGACGGACAGCCGAGGTGCGCCGAATGATCTGGGTCGCGGCGTCGCGCTGCATGTTCTGCACCAGGGTCGCGATCTCCTGCTCCTTGGCCAACGCCACCGAGTCATCGTAGGACACCTGGTTGCGCAACTCGATATCGTTGGGCTCGATGAGGGTGCGTTGCACGTCGCGCACGGCGAACTGGACCGTGTAGATGATCTCGAACTCGCGGACGCGACCAGTACCAGACAGTGCGACGATGCGTCGCGCCGCGCCTTCCCTTAAGACGACGATCTGCACGTCGGCATCGGTCGGCACATTCACCAGGGTTGCGCCGCTGCCGTAGCGCAGTGAGCCACGGATGGCCTTGGCGGCCCCACCCTCGCCCTGCACGAAAACCTTGCCGAGCGGCGTCTCGCTACCGGCCACGCCGGCCAGATGCCAGCCACAGCCGACCAGCGCGGTGCCAAGCACCAATGCCAAACACGGCAAAACAAAGCGCCGATAGCCAGCGTGCGCAGTCCACGCGCGGCGCGCCAAGACATCGGCGCATCGCTGCAAGGCGCCGGCGATCGACCTCATCAGCCCACCACGTTCACGAGACGGCCCGGCACGACAATCACCTTATTCGCGGGACGGCCCTCAAGGTACCGCGACGTGACCTCACTGGCCAGCGCCGCCTGCTCGATGGCGTCCTTGGGCGCGTCGGCGGCCACCCGCAGGCTGCCACGCAGCTTGCCGTTGACCTGCAGCACCAGTTCGACCTCGTCCTGCACCAGCGCGGCCGGGTCCGGCTCCGGCCAGCCGGCGGTGAGGATGTCGTCGCCGTAGCCCAGATCGGCCCAGAGGGCTTGGGCGATATGCGGGGTGATGGGGGCGAGCACCTGCAGCAGGATGCCGAGGCCCTCACGCGCCACCGCGTCCGCCTCGGCCGTACCGCGCGGCAGCTTCTCGAGGGTGTTCAGCAACTTCATGCAACCCGACGCGACGGTGTTGAATTGCTGCCGGCCAAGGTCGAAGTTGCACTGCTTGAGCGTGAGGTGGATGTCGCGGCGGGCATCGGCCAACGGCGCGTCGAGCGAGCCCGCCACCTCACCGGCGGCCTTGACCGCGTCGGCCACCGTGGCCCCGTACACCCACACCCGCTTGAGGAAGCGGTACGCGCCCTCGACGCCGGCGTCCGACCACTCGAGGGTCTGCTCCGGCGGGCTGGCGAACATCATGAAGAAGCGCGCGGTGTCGGCGCCGTAGGTGTCGATGAGCCCCTGCGGGTCGACGCCGTTGCGCTTCGACTTGCTCATGGTGCCGATGCCGTCGTAGCCCACGGCGCTGCCGTCGGCCCTGAGCGTGGCGCCGGTGATGCGGCCCGAATCGTCGCGGGCGATGTCGATCTCGTCCGGCGCGAAGTACTCGATACCACCCTTGTCGGTGCGACGCGAGAAGATGTGGTTGAGCACCATGCCTTGAGTGAGCAGATGCGCGAAAGGCTCGCGCTCGCGCATCAGGCCCATGTCGCTCATCACCTTGTTCCAGAACCGCGAATAAAGCAGGTGCAGGATGGCGTGCTCGATGCCGCCGATGTATTGCTGCACCGGCATCCAGTAGTCGGCGCGGGAATCGACCATCGCACCCTGGTTGTCCCGGGCGCAGTAGCGGGCGTAGTACCAGCTCGAGTCGACAAACGTGTCCATGGTGTCGGTCTCGCGCTGCGACGCGCCGCCGCACTTGGGGCAGGCGCACTGCAAAAAGTCGGCGCGGTTGCGCAGCGGGTTGCCGGACCCGTCCGGCACACAGTCCTCGGGCAGCACCACCGGCAGCTGCTCGTCCGGCACCGGCACGTCGCCGCAGCTCGGGCAGTGGATGATCGGGATCGGGCAGCCCCAGTAGCGCTGCCGGCTGATGCCCCAGTCGCGCAGGCGCCACTGCGTCTTCTTCTCGCCGATGCCTTTCGCGGCGAGGTCGGCGGCGATGGCGTCGACCGCCCCGGCGTAGCCCTTGCCGTCGTAGGGGCCGGAGTGGATGCAGCGGCCGTCCTTGCTGGCGTACCACTCCTGCCACGCCTCATCGGAGAACGCCTGCCCGCCGACCTCGATGACCTGTCGGATGGGCAGACCGTACTTGCGGGCGAAGCCGAAGTCGCGCTCGTCATGCGCCGGCACGGCCATCACCGCGCCCTCGCCGTAGCCCATCAGCACATAGTTGCCGACCCAGAGCGGCACAGTCTCGCCGGTGAGCGGATGCGTCACCGTGAAGCCGGTCGGCACGCCGGTCTTCTCCTGGGTGGCGAGTTCGGCCTCCTGCTGCGTGCCGCGGCGGCATTCGTCGACGAACGCTGCGACCTTGGGATCCAGCTCGGCGGCCCGCAGCGCCAGCGGGTGCTCGGCCGCCACCGCGCAGAAGGTCACGCCCATGATGGTATCGGCGCGGGTGGTGAAGACCCACAGCTTGCCGTCGCCGATCAGAGCGCCGTCGGCACCTCGGACGTCGTGGGCAAATGCAAAGCGCACACCGACGCTCTTGCCGATCCAGTTGGCCTGCATGGTGCGTACGCGCTCTGGCCAGCCGCCCAGCGTGTCGAGGCTCGTCAGCAACTCTTCGGCGTACTGCGTGATGCCGAGGTAGTAGCCGGGGATCTCGCGCTTCTCGACCAGGGCGCCGGTGCGCCAGCCGCGGCCGTCGATGACCTGCTCGTTGGCCAGCACGGTCTGGTCGACCGGGTCCCAGTTCACCACCTGCGTCTTCTTGTAGGCGATGCCCTTTTCCAACATGCGGAGGAACAGCCACTGGTTCCAGCGGTAGTAGTCGGGCTGGCAGGTGGCGAGCTCGCGTTCCCAGTCGATGGCCAGCCCCAGCGCCTGCAACTGGCCCTTCATGTAGGCGATGTTGCTGTAGGTCCACTGCGCCGGCGGGACCTTGTTCTGGATCGCGGCGTTCTCGGCCGGCAGGCCGAAGGCGTCCCAGCCCATCGGCTGCAGCACGTTGTAACCGCGCGCCTTGTGCCAGCGCGTCAGCACGTCACCGATGGTGTAGTTGCGTACGTGCCCCATGTGCAGCTTGCCGCTCGGATAGGGGAACATCGAGAGGCAGTAGTAGCGCCTGTCGCGCGGCACCGCAGGGTCCTCGACGGCGCGAAAGGTGTCGCGAGCGGCCCAGTGCTTCCGGGCGCGGGCCTCGACGTCGGCGGGCTGATATTGGGGCTGCATGGGGCGTCACCGCCGGCGCGGAGCCGGTCTTGGGCAAAGCCGCGATTATAGACGCCGCCCTGCGAGGGCCGGCGTCGCCCTCAGTTGGCGTGCGCGGCCACCCAGTCGGCCAGCGCGTCGGCAGCGCCCTCGATCGGGCCAAGGATACGCACGCCATCGACCCGGCGACGCCCACCCAGCGCGGCGCCACCCGCCCAGATCTCGACCCGTTCGGGCAGGCTGGCGCGCAGGGTGCGCAGCGAACTCAGCGCCTGGCTGCTGTTGAACGCCAGACTAAAGGACAAGGCGACAACATCGATCTCGCCATCGGCGACCACGGCCGGGATGTCACCGACCGGGAACTGCGGACCGAGCGAGATGCATTCGGCGCCCTCGGCCACCCACAGCGACTCGGCCATCAGCAGACCCAGCGTGTGCAGTTCGCCGGGAACGGTGGTGAGCAGGATGCGCGGACGGCCCTGCCGCAGTGGTTGCGTGGCGATCAGGCCATGCAGCACGCTCTGTACCACCTGCGAATAGATATGTTCTTGCGCGACGGTGATCTCGCCGCGCGCCCAGCAGTCGCCGATGTCCTCGTTGAGTCGGGCCAGCGTCTGCGCGACAAAGCCGCGCAAGCCCTGCTGGATCAGCAGGCGCTGAAGGTAGATACGCAACTCCCCGGCTTGCTGGCGGCGCACGAGGTCGACCACCGTATCCACGAGGGTCTGCTCGTCACGCGACAAGCTCCGCGCCGGCATGGCTTGCGCCAGCGTGTTCAGCTCGACAAGCGGTAGCCCGATCAGCTTGCCGGGTCGCATGCCGCGGTCCATCAGGCGCTTGAGTGCGCGCAGCTTTTCGACCTCCTCGACCGAATACGTACGCTCGCCATTGGCATCGCGCTGCGGGTTGGGAAAGCCATAGCGCCGCTCCCAGATGCGCAAAGTATCTTTGGCGATGCCGGTGTCGCGCTCGACGATGGCGATGGGGATCGGCGATGGCTCGGGCTGCGATCTGGCGGCGGTGATGTGCATGGGTGTCGCGTGGCGTGCGTCAGGACAGGTTGACAGCGTAACCTTCACTTTGGACTCTGTCTAGGTCAAATCCTTGCGGATGATGTGCATCGGCTTGGCTGCCGATCTGCGTCGCGGCCGCCCCCTGGACCACCTCGCGGCCCATCTCTCCGACCTGCGGCATCGAACCAATGCGGCGCGCCGCAATCACAGCCATATGACCACTCTGCCGCTTGCCGACATGACCCTCCCGACACGCCACCTGCGCTGCTTTCTGAGCCTCCTCCTCATCCCTTTCGCGACCCTGACCATGACCGGAACCGCTGACGCCGCCTGCTCGCCGCTGCTCAACTTCACCTTCAACAAGCTGCAGGACAAGTCGCCGCAGCCGCTCTGCCAGTACCAGGGCAAGGTCGTTTTGGTGGTCAACACCGCGAGTTACTGCGGCTTCACGCGCCAGTACGACGGCCTCGAGAAGCTCTACGCACAGCTCGCACCCAAGGGCCTAGTGGTTGTCGGCTTCCCGTCGAACAACTTTGGTCAGCAGGAGCCGGGCACCGAGAAGGAAATCGCCGACTTCTGCCGCCTGACCTACGGCGTCCAGTTCCCGATGATGGGCAAGACCGAGGTCGTGGGTGCCGGCACGCACCCCTTCTTCCAGGAGCTCGCCAAGGCCACTGGCGAGAAACCCCAATGGAACTTCCACAAGTACCTTATCGACCGCAGCGGTCGCAAGGTCACCAGCTTCTCCTCGCGCGTCGAACCGAACAGCCCGGAATTGACCAACGCCATCAATAAGCTGCTCGCCGAGCAGCCTTGAGCTGATACGCCGCCGTTCGGGAGACGGCGCGACGAAAAGCGCGCAGCCCCGGCCCGGCCCGTCACTGGCGCCGGTCGGCGTGATGCGTCAGGGGCGACGTTCGACGCCGGTCGCGAACGTTTGGTGCATCATCCGCGCTGCCGCTTCCAGCCAACCGCCCGCGTCGTCACCCGCCTGCGCATGAACCTCCCCCTGCATCCTGGAGTCCCCCAACCTGCCGACGGCGTGCGACTGCGCATCGCTGTGGTCGGCAGCGGCATCTCCGGCACTGGCACTGCTTGGCTGCTGTCGCAGCGTCACCACGTGACGCTGTTCGAGGCGGAAGCCCGCGTTGGTGGCCACACGTACACCATCGACCTCACGCTCGACGGCGTCACC
>DALYGT010000069.1:0-6853 GCA_031971375.1 Burkholderiales bacterium
TTTCAAGACCGGTGCATTCAACCGCTCTGCCACGCTTCCGTAGCCCGGATTCTAAACGTTCGGCCCGCTTCACCGGCCTTTGTCTGTCGTCATCCGCTCAAGGTTGAAACTCTCGCGTCTCATACGTAGTCTTAGTCGTGAAGTTTTTAGTGAGGAGCCCACACGCAATGAGTACCCCAATCGGATTCGATAACGGCAGTGTCGTCGTCGGCAGTTCTGCCAACCGCGTCTTGCGCAACACCTACTGGCTGCTGGCCATCTCGCTGGTACCGACCATCATCGGCGCCTTCATCGGCCAGTCCATGAGCTTTGCCTTCATGGCCGAGAGCCCGCTGATGAGCACCCTGCTCATGATTGCGCTGATGTTCGGTCTCATGTTCGGTGTTTCGGCATTGCGAAACAGCATGGCCGGCGTGTTCCTGCTGCTCGGCTTCACCTTCGTGATGGGCGTGTTTCTCGGCCCGATCCTTCAGTACGCCGCAGGTTTCAGCAATGGCGGTCAACTGGTCGGCATCGCCGCGGGCGGCACTGCGCTGGTGTTCTTCGTGCTGGCCAGCATCGCCACCGTGTCAGGCCGGGACTTCAGCGGCATGGGCAAGTTCTTGCTTATCGGGCTTGTTCTGCTGATCGTCGCCAGCCTCGCCAACCTGTTCTTCCACGTCCCGGCGCTGGCGCTGACCATCTCGGCAATCGCCGTGCTGATCTTCTCGGGTTTCATCCTCTACGACGTGTCGCGCGTCGTGCAGGGCGGCGAGACCAACTACGTGATGGCCACACTCGCCATCTACCTCGACATCTACAACCTGTTCGTCAACCTGCTGCAGTTGCTGCTGGCGCTGGCCGGCGACCGCGACTGAGAGGTCGATAGCGTGCGCCCTAAGGCGCCCGACACAGGCGGCCCCGTTGGGCCGCTTTTTTTCGCCCGACACCCTCCTCAAACCCTTTCGAACAAAGCCACCGACTCGACGTGCGCGGTGTGCGGGAACATGTTCGCGACGCCTGCCGCCTGCAGCCTGTATCCACGCGTATGCACGAGGAGCGCTGCATCGCGTGCAAGTGTCGCCGGGTTGCAGCTCACGTAAACGATCCGCCGTGGCGCCACGCCAGACTCCGCATCCTCAGGGATGGCCTTGCACAGTTCGAGTGCACCATCCCGTGGCGGATCGACAAGCCATTTGTCGAAGCGGCCATACGACGCGAGCCCAGCTGCATCGATCTCAAACAGATTGGCCACCGCAAACGCCGTCCGCGCCTCAAGCCCATTGAGCCGCGCATTGGCGGCGGCGCGCCGGGTCAGCGCAGCACTGCCCTCGACCCCGACAACGTCAGCCCCAAATCGCGCAATCGGCAGACTGAAGTTGCCAAGCCCGCAGAACCAGTCGGCGATGCGCTCGCCCGGCTGCGGGTCGAGCAGTCGCATGGCGCGTGAGACGAGCACGCGGTTGATGTGCGGGTTGACTTGGGTGAACTCAGTGGGCGCAAACTCGAGCCTTAGATCGAAGTCCGGCAGACGGTAGTCGAGTGGCGGCCCCTCCGCCGGGTGGAAACGGAAAACGCTCTCCGGCCCTTTGGGCTGCAGCCACACGCTAACGCCCCAGCGATCGGCGAATGCCCGCAGCAGCATCTCGTCGGCCGACATTGGTGCATCCATCACGCGAAACACCAACACGTCGAGTGTGTCACCGAGCGCCACCTCAACCTGCGGCAGGCGCTCGCGCAGGCTCAGCTGTCCGACCAGTTCGCGCAGCGGGTCGATCAGCCTGCCGATGCGCGGGGGCAGCACCTCGCAACCGTGCATGTCGGCGATAAAGCTCGAACGTCTCTCATGAAAACCTACCAACACACTGTTTTTCTGCCCTACCCAACGGGCAGAAAGGCGTGCGCGGTGGCGGTAGCCCCAGTCTGGTCCGTGGATCGGCGGCAGCATCTGTCCAGCACGCACTTGCCCGATGTGGTGCAGACTGTCTTCGAGGACGCGCTGTTTTGCAGCCAGCTGCGCAGCGGTGTCGAGGTGCTGGGTGGCACAGCCGCCACAGGTGCCAAAGTGCTCGCAGCGCGGCAACGTGCGGAATGGGCTCGGGCGGAATACTTCGACCAGGTCAGCTGTGTCGACCCGCGTCTTGCTGCGGCGCACGCGGTAGCGGACGGTCTCACCCGGCAACGCGCCGTCGATGAACACCGCTTTACCATCGACCCGCGCCACACCTTGGCCCTCGTGGTCGAGGGACTCGACCTGCGCCACCCCCACCGTCTGCGCCTCCGGTGCGGCTCTGCCCCCTCCGCTCATGCGTACGCGGCGGTACCCGGCTGCCAACGGGCGAGGAACTCGGGCCAATGCGGCTCGTCGATGGCACCGAGCACCTGCCGGATCAGCGCCTGCTGCGCCTGCCACGCAGCCGGACTCGACTGCCCCCGCAAGTGCTGGAAGGCCAGGTAGACGAGGTGCGTGTTGACGACGTCTGTCTCACAGTAGCGTCGGATATCTTCGACACCACCCGCCTGGTAGGCCTGCCAGACCTTGCTGCCATCCATGCCGAGCTTGCCCGGGAACCCCATCAGTTGCGCGAGTTCATCGAGCGGCACACCGCCGCGGCCGTACATGGCGAGGACATCCATCAGGTCGGTGTGTCGGCTGTGGTAGCGATTCGTGTAGTTGTTGTACTTGAAGTCGCGGTCATCGTCGCCCTGCTCCCAGAAGCGCACCGCCCTCAAGCCATGCAGCAGCGCCCGGTAGTTGAGCACCGGCAGGTCGAAGCCGCCGCCATTCCAGCTCACCAGCGTGGGCGCGTAGCGCTCCACGCCGTCGAAGAAGCGCTGGACATTGCGCGCCTCGTCATCGCTACAGAGCGAGAACACGCGGAAGCTGTCGTCGGTGTGCAGCGCGCAGGAGATGCACAGCACTCGGTGCTGGTGGTGGGGGAGGAAGTCGCTGCCACCGGTCTTTTGTCGGCGTGCTTCGAAGGCGGCCTCGGCGACTGCCGCATCGCTGACCTCGGGCCCAAGGTCCAACAAGCGGCGCAGGCCGGCGACATCGGGGATGGTCTCGATGTCAAAGGTGAGGATCGGCGTCATGCCGGGAACACGCCCGTGGAAAGATAGCGGTCACCACGGTCGCAGACGATGCTGACGATGGTCGCATCCCGCACCTCCGCCGACAGGCGCAGCGCCGCTGCCATGGCGCCACCGGCCGAGATCCCGCAAAAGATGCCCTCTTCCACCGCCATGCGACGCGTCATGTCCTCAGCATCGGCCTGACTCACGTACATCATCCGGTCGACGCGGGAGAAGTCGCAGATGGACGGCAGGTAAGCCTCGGGCCACTTTCTGATGCCGGGGATCTGTGCGCCCTCCTCGGGTTGCACGCCGATGATCTGAACCGCCGGATTCTGCTCCTTCAGATACCTGGAGACGCCCATGATGGTGCCGGTAGTACCCATGCTGCTGACAAAGTGGGTGATGGTGCCGGCGGTGTCGCGCCAAATCTCGGGGCCCGTGCCGGTGTAGTGAGCCAATGGGTTGTCCGGGTTGGCGAACTGGTCGAGAATCACCCCGTCGCCGCGCTTCTCCATCGCCTCAGCGAGGTCACGCGCACCCTCCATGCCCTCGGCCTGGCTGACCAGCACCAGTTCAGCACCAAAGGCCTTCATCATCTGCTGACGCTCAACGCTCATGTGCTCGGGCATGATCAGGACCATGCGGTAGCCGCGGATCGCTGCCACCATGGGGAGCGCGATACCGGTGTTCCCGCTGGTCGCCTCGATCAGCGTATCGCCCGGCTTGATGCGGCCGCGCTTCTCGGCCTCGCGGATCATCGAGAGCGCCGGCCGGTCCTTGACCGATCCCGCCGGATTGTTGCCCTCGAGCTTGCCCAGCACGATGTTGCTGGTCTGCCCCGGTAGGCGTTGCAGGCGCACCAACGGCGTGTTGCCGATGAAGGCCTCGATTGTCTGGTAGCTCGGCGCTGGGGGCGGGCTGACGCTGATTTCGCGACTGTCGGGCATGGTCTGCGGGGTTTTGCGTGGGAGCGTGATGATACCCCTGCGGCACCGCCACGATGACCGCCTGCCGCTTGCCATGCGCCCGCGATCGACCCGACGCGTCAGCCGGAACCCGCGCTGTGGCGGGCGATGCCAACATGTCTCCCGGCGACAAAGGCGGCACAGACGCCCCCGCCGTCAGATGCGGTCGCAGCCGCGCCAACGTCTTGGCGCCAAAGCCCCGAATCGCACCGAGTTCATCGACGCTGCGGAACATGCCTCTGCTCGCACGGTAGTCGAGGATCGCACGCGCCTTGCCGGGCCCGATACCCGGCACCGTCTGCAGCGCCTCCGCATTTGCGGTGTTGATGTCGACCGTCGCCAAGGCAGCGGGTGCAATGAGCGCAAAAAGAAAGCCGAAAGCGATGAGGACATCGAGCGCGGCAGCAGGCCGAAAGAAGCGAAGCAAGGGCATGGTACGGGACCCAGAGATGACAAAGGGCCGGAACGTCCCGGCCCTCGCAGTCTCCGATGAACGCCTTCATCGGCGCATCGGCCATTTGGCTGGTGTCCACGCCAACCTACGTCATCTGATCAGGCACTCCGCACATCCACCTCATTGCCTGATCGCCGCCATTTTTACGACCTGGCCTATCGCTGCTCTTACATGGAGTGGCTGATCGCCACCATGCACAGCGTCAGCAGCGGTTGCGGCGCAATGCCCAGCAGCAGCAGGCCCAAGCCATTGGCTGAGAGCATGACCTTCATGTCACCGAGCGGTCGGATCGGCGCGGTCTGCTGGGGGTCATCGAAGTACATCAGCTTGACCACACGCAGGTAGTAGAAGGCGCCGATCAGCGACATCATCACCGCCAGCACCACCAGCCACACCAGACCCTGCTGCAGCGCGGCCTGCAGAACCGACAATTTGGCAAAGAACCCAGCCAGCGGCGGCACCCCGGCCATCGAGAACATCACCAACAGCATGATGAATGCAAACCAGGGGTTGCGCCGGTTGAGACCCTTCAGGTCTTCGAGTTCCTCCGACTCGAAACCTTCGCGGCTGAGCAGCAGGATCACTCCAAAGCCCGCCAAGGCAGTCAGCACGTAGACCAAGACATAGAACATCGCCGAGGCGTAGCCATTCAGGCTGCCGGCCAGCACGCCGAGCAGCACAAAGCCCATGTGTGAGATGGTCGAGTACGCCAGCATGCGCTTGAGATTGGTCTGCGCGATGGCAACCAGGTTGCCAAGCACCATCGACACCACCGATAGCACGATCAGCATGCCCTGCCAGTCGGCGACGAGCGGCTCCATGCCGTTGACCAGCAGCCGCAGGGTGAACGCGAAGGCGGCGATCTTCGGCGCACTGCCGACCACAAGCGTGACCGAGGTCGGCGCGCCTTGGTAAACATCCGGCACCCACATGTGGAACGGTGCCACACCCAACTTGAAAGCGATCCCGGCCACGACGAAGACCAGGCCGAACGCCAGAACGTTGGACGAGCCCAAACCGCCGGCCAAGGCGGCAGAAACAGACTCCAGCTCGAGAGACCCGGTCGCACCGTAGAGCATGCTCATGCCATAGAGCAGCATCCCCGACGCCAACGCGCCCAGCACGAAGTACTTCATGGCAGCCTCGGTCGCACGTGCGGAGTCGCGCTGCAGCGCGACCATGGCGTAAAGACTCAGCGACAGCAGCTCGAGGCCGATGTAGAGCGTCAAGAAATGGTTGGCGGAAACCATCACCAGCATGCCCAACGTGGCAAACAGTGCGAGGGTGAAGAACTCGCCGGTGAACAAGGCACGCGCCGCGTTGTAGGCACGCACGTAGACCAGCGCGATGGTCATGCCCAGGTAGATCATGACCTTGAGGACATCGGACATGAGGTCGTCGACCACCAGACCATTGAACGCGAAAACCGGACGACCCTGTACCGTGAACACGGTGATCACCGCGCACAGCAACAATGTGAACTGCGTCAGCAGATAGGTGACGTTGCGCTGATGGTCCTTGAGGAAAAGGTCGGTGATGAGGATGAGCGACGTCATCCCCAGCAGCACCATTTCAGGCAGCGCGGCAAAATAATCTTCGAAGGTCGGTATCACAGTTTGCTCTGCGCGACATGGTGGAGCAGGTTGTCGACCGAAGCGTGCATCACGTCGGTCACCGGAGCTGGCCAGATGCCCATTGCCAGCACGCAGACGGCCAACGTGGCCAGCATGGCGAACTCGCGACGGTCGATGTCCTGCAGTTCCTCGACGTGGTGGTTGGCAACGTCACCAAACACCACGCGCTTGTACATCCACAGCGTGTAGGCAGCACCGAGGATGAGCGTGGTTGCGGCGGCGAATGCGTACCAGAAGTTCACCTGGACCGCGCCAAGGATGACCATGAACTCGCCAACGAAACCCGAAGTAGCCGGCAGACCCGCATTGGCCATCGCAAACAAAAGGAACAGCGCAGCGAAGGTCGGCATCCGGTTGACGACGCCGCCATAGTCGGCGATCTGCCGGGTGTGCATGCGGTCGTAGAGCACGCCAATACACAGGAACATCGCACCCGAGACAAAGCCGTGGGAGATCATCTGCACGATGCCGCCTTCCATGGTCAGCGGCTCGAACAGGAAAAAGCCGAGCGTGACGAAGCCCATGTGCGCGATCGACGAGTAGGCGACCAGCTTCTTCATGTCGGCCTGCACCAGCGCCACCAGGCCGATGTAGACCACGGCGATGAGGGAGAGCGCGACGATCAAGCCGGCCAGCTCGTGCGAGGCATCCGGCGCGATCGGCAGGGAGAATCGCAGGAAACCGTAGGCACCCACCTTCAGCGTGATCGCGGCGAGGATCACCGAACCGCCGGTGGGCGCCTCGAC
>DALYGT010000070.1:0-6708 GCA_031971375.1 Burkholderiales bacterium
ATCCCGGCCGATGTGCTGATTGCCGAGAGCGTCGTTGCTTGACCTGAGCAGAAGACCACTGGGTCAATACAGGTCAGTGCCGCTCGCGAGACCAAGCCCGAAACCCGCGCCAATGCTGGCGCTCCGGGCAAGAAAAAGCCCAACCGGATACCGGTCGGGCTTCTTGGTGATGGTGGAGCCGGCGGGAATCGAACCCGCGTCCGCAAGCCCTCCACAAACAGTTCTACATGCGTAGCCGAGTCGTTTGATCTAGCCCTGCAACCGCCGACGGGCAGGCTGAGGCAGAGCGATCCGCTGGATTTTCGTGATGTGCCGCGCGGCCAGACACACCCTTACCTCTGCTGTTAATGACGCTGCGACCGGTTACCCGGCCCGACCCGCAGATCGGTCGGTGCAGCGCCTGGCCTTAGGCGGCCAGGGCGAAAGATTCGTCGTTGGCGACTATCTAGTTTTCGGATGGATTTACGAGGTGGACCGATCCTCGGCATGCCCTGCTTGCTTTGCAACCCACGTCGAAACCAGGTCGGCCCCGGTTCAATGCAGTCGGACAAGTATAACCCTTTGAGGGCTGGAGCCCCGGCGAGTTCAGCCGACTGGCTCAAGCGGCAGCGCCACAGCGTCAGCCAGCCAGCTCCAGCAGAACCGCATGGAGCTCGTGTGGCGCACGCACTAGGTGGTCCGCCCCCCACGCCTCGGGTGGATCAGCCTTGCCGTTGTAGCCGTAGGAGACGGCCACCGTGCGCATGCCGGCGGCGCGGCCGGCCTGCACGTCGCGCAGGTCGTCGCCCACGTACACGCATTGCGCGGCATCGACCCGCGCCAGTTCCGCCGCATGCAGCAGGGGCGCCGGGTGCGGCTTGGCATGCGGCGTGGTGTCGCCGCCGACCACTGCCGCCGCGCGGCCCTCGATGCCCAGTTGCCGGCACAGCGGTGCGGCAAAGCGCATCGCCTTGTTGGTGACGATGCCCCACGCCACGCCACGCGCCTCGATCGCATCGACCAGCGGCCACAGCCCGTCGAACACCACCGTGTGTACGCACAGCGCAGCCTCGTAGCGCTGCAAAAACAACTCGACCGTCGCAGCGTAGGCGTCATCGCCAGGGGCGAGCCCGAGTGCCTCGCCGAGCATGCCGCGCGCACCGTGCGAGGCCATCGGTCGCAGGCGCTCAAGCGGCAGCGGGTCCATGCCGCGATCCGCGCGCAGGCTGTTGGCAGCGGCAGCGAGGTCGGCCGCCGTATCCGCAAAAGTGCCATCGAGGTCAAAGAACACGGCCTCCGGCGCTGTCGAGAGGCTCATGCGGGCTTGACCGTGTGCATCATGTAGTTGACGGTCGTGTCACGCGGGTCGAGCGCGTAGACCTTGGTCAGCGGGTTGTAGGTCATGCCGTTCATCGCGCCCACCTCGAGCCCGGCGCGGCGCGCGTAGCCGGCGAGCTCTGCCGGCGTGATGAACTTGGCGTACTCGTGCGTGCCGCGGGGCAAGAGCCGAAGTACGTATTCCGCACCGACGATGGCGAACAGCCAGCTCTTCGGGTTGCGGTTGATGGTCGAGAAGAACACCGAGCCGCCCGGCTTGACCAGCGCCGCGCACGCGGCCACCGTCGAGGCCGGGTCGGGCACGTGCTCGAGCATCTCGGTGCAGGTCACGATGTCAAAGCGCCCCGGCATCTCTTCGGCGAGGTCTTCGGCCGAGATGGCGCGGTAGTCGACCTTGCGGCCCGACTCGAGCAGGTGGAGTTTGGCCACCTTGAGCGACTTCTCCGCCAAGTCGATGCCGGTCACATTGGCACCGCGTTCGGCCATGGCTTCGGCGAGGATGCCGCCGCCGCAGCCAACGTCCAGGACTTCGTGGCCGGCCAGGGTCGCGTTTTGCTCGATCCACCCCAAGCGCAGCGGGTTGATGGCGTGCAGCGGGCCGAACTCGCTGTTCGGGTCCCACCAGCGGCTGGCCAGTGCGCTGAATTTGGCGATCTCGGCGGGGTCGACGTTGACGGTGCTCATGCGCGGCTTCAGTCCCTGTGGTTGTCGTGCGACGGTCCGGCGGCGGCGATGCGCAGCTGCCAATCGGCCGCCAGCGCACGCAACGCATGCTCGTCGTCCGTCTGCAGACAACCACCGGATACACGGCGTTCCCCGGCGACCCACACATCGCTCACCTGCTCGCGGCCGGTACAGTACACCAGTTGCGAGACCGGGTCGTATACCGGCTGTTGGTCGGCGCCGGAGAGGTCGACTGCGGTCAGGTCGGCGGCCTTGCCGGGCTCCAGCGAACCGGTCTCTTGACCGAGACCGAGTGCGGTCGCGCCGCCGAGCGTCGCCAGATGCAGCGCCTGCTGCGCCGGCACCGCCGCGGCATCACCCGATATCCCTTTTGCCAGCAGCGCCGCCGAGCGCATCTCGGCAAACAAGTCGTGGCGGTTGTTGCTGACCACACTGTCGCTGCCAAGACCCACCGGGATGCCCGCGCCGAGCCAGTCGGCCAGCCGCGCGACGCCACTGCCGAGCTTGAGGTTGGAGACCGGGCAGTGCACCAGCGAGGCGCCGTGCTCGGCGAGCAGCGCGACCTCGGCATCGGTCAGGTGCACCGCGTGCACGCCGATCAACTCCGGGCCGAGCAACCCGAGGCGCTTGAGCCGCGCCAGCGGGCGCTCGCCGGTCTGCGCGATGCCTTGCGCGATCTCGTCCTGCGTCTCGTGGATGTGGATGTGCACGCGCAGGTCAAGTTGCGCAGCGTAGGTCGCAATCTGGCCGAAGGTCGCGTCGGACACCGTGTACGGCGCGTGCGGCGCCAGCGTGAAGTGCAGATTGGCGGCGCCGGCCCAGCGGTCACGCGCAGCCAGACCGGCGTGCAGGTAGCCGGCGGCATCGCGCGCCCAGGCGGTGGCGAACTCCAGCACCACCAAACCGGCGACCATGCGGATGCCGGCGCGCTGCGCCGCCGCGATCCCTGCATCCGGGAAGAAGTACATGTCGGAGAAGGTGGTCACGCCGCCGCGGAGCATCTCGGCGCAGGCCAGGCGGGTGCCGTCGCGGACGAAGTCCGGCGCCAGCCAGCGCGCCTCGGCCGGCCAGACGCGCGCCTGCAGCCAGCGCATCAGCGGCAGGTCGTCGGCATAACCGCGCAGCAGCGTCATGCCGGCGTGGGCGTGGGCGTTGACCAGACCCGGCATCAGCACGTGGTTCGGGAGCCGCACGTGACGCACCGCAACGACGCGCGGCACCAGGTCCGCCGCCGCGCCGACGGCAACGATGCGGCCATCGCGCACCGCCACCGCGCCATGTTCGATGACCTGCCAGGGCTGCACGGGCAGCACCCAGCGCGCTTCGATGAGGTCGTCGGCAAGGATGTCGGTAGCACTCATGGGCGCACCTTAGCCCAGAAACACAACGCCCCGCACGGGGCGGGGCGCTGGGTCTTGCCGAGCCGGTCCGGTCAGAACCGGCGACCCTGTCAGTAGGCGCCGGTCTCGCGCTGCACGGCGATCTCGATGACCACGCGGCGGTTGGGCTGCAGGCACTGGATCAGCGCCTTGTTGGTGCGGTTCTCCTTGCCCTTGACGTCGCCGCAGGCGACCACCGGCTCGGCCTCGCCACGCCCCGCCGCCTGGATCCGGCTGCTCTCGACGCCCTTGCCGACCAGGTAATCGAGGACCGCAGCGGCGCGGCGCTCGGACAGCTTCTGGTTGTAGGCGTCGGTGCCGATGCGGTCTGTGTGTCCCGTGACGAGGATCAACTCGACCTCCGGGTACTTGTTCATCTTCTCGACCACACCGGCAAGGATGTCGGCCGCATCCGGGCGGATGACAGCCTTGTCGAAGGCAAACAGCGTCTCGGCGCTGAAGGTGAACTTCTCGAATGCGGGCTTTTGCGGGCCGACCGGCTCGGGTTCCGGCGCGGCAGGTGCCGGCGCTTCGACAACCGGCGTCGGCTCGGGCATCGGGGCCTCGGCCGCAACCGGCTTGGCCACGAGGTCGGGGTCGCACTCGGCGATCGCCAGCGCGGGTGTCCAGTACCCGGCGCGCCAGCAGAGGTTGTAGCCGCTACGCCATACCGTGCCTTCGGAGTTGACCCAATACCCGGATTTGTCCTCGGCAGCAGCGGTGGATGCAACGCCAGCGAGCAGCACAGCAGAGGCGACGGCGAAGAGGGTCTTGTTGTTCATCTTGGCTCCGTTTCGAGGGGGCTGTTCGGACTGTGTGACGCACTGCAGCATACCTCAGCGGCTCCCCTACCATCAAGGCGCGGGGGCGGTCTGCCGGGGGCAGCGTGATAGACTCGTGACTTTGGTCAAGCCGCCGGATGCGGGTCTCGAAGACCCTCCGCAGCGCTTGGCCGCACCCCAGCCAGCGCCGCATTCAGAGCGCCCAGACAGAGCCCGGAGACATGGACCCGTTCGCCAAGGAGACCCTCCCCGTCAGCCTCGAGGAGGAGATGCGCAGGTCCTACCTCGACTACGCCATGAGCGTGATCGTGGGCCGCGCCCTGCCAGATGTGCGCGACGGCCTCAAGCCGGTGCACCGGCGCGTGCTGTTCGCCATGCACGAGCTCTCCAACGACTGGAACAAGCCGTACAAGAAGTCGGCGCGGATCGTCGGTGACGTCATCGGTAAATACCACCCGCACGGCGACACGGCGGTCTACGACACCATCGTGCGCATGGCGCAGGACTTCTCGCTGCGCTACATGCTGGTCGATGGCCAGGGCAACTTTGGCTCGGTCGACGGCGACAACGCCGCCGCGATGCGTTACACCGAGATCCGCATGTCGAAGATCGCGCACGAGCTGCTCGCCGACATCGACAAGGAGACGGTCGACTTCGGCCCCAACTACGACGGCTCCGAGCAGGAACCGCTGGTGCTGCCGGCACGCATCCCCAACCTGCTGATCAACGGCAGCGCGGGCATCGCCGTGGGCATGGCGACCAACATCCCGCCGCACAACCTCAACGAGGTCATCAGCGCTTGCCTGGCGCTGCTCGCCGACCCGGACCTGACGGTCGACGACCTCATCGAGTACATCCCGGCACCCGACTTCCCGACCGCCGGCTTCATCTATGGCATCGAGGGCGTGCGCGAGGGCTACCGCACCGGTCGCGGCCGCTGCGTGATGCGCGCGCGCACCCACTTCGAGGACATCGGCAAAGGCGAGCGGCAGGCGATCATCGTCGATGAGCTGCCCTACCAGGTCAACAAGAAGACGCTGATCGAGAAGATCGCCGAGCTGGTCAATGACAAGCGCATCGAGGGCATCTCCGACCTGCGCGACGAGTCCGACAAGTCGGGCATGCGCATGGTCATCGAGCTCAAGCGCGGCGAGGTCGCCGAGGTGGTGCTCAACAACCTCTACAAGAACACCCAGCTGCAAGACAGCTTTGGCATGAACATGGTGGCCCTGGTCGATGGCCAGCCTCGCACCTTGAACCTCAAGCAGATGCTCGAGGCCTTCCTGGCCCATCGCCGCGAGGTGCTCACCCGCAAGACCCTGTTTGAGCTCCGCAAAGCGCGGGAGCGGGGGCATGTCCTGGAAGGGCTGGCGGTTGCGGTCTCCAACATGGACGAGATGATCGCGCTGATCAAGGCCTCGCCCACTCCGGTGGAGGCGCGCGCATCCCTCATGGCCCGTAACTGGAATGCGGGCCTGGTGCGCGAGCTGCTGGAGCGTGCCACCGAGACCACGGTGCCCGAGGCTTACCGCCCTGATGGGCTTTCGGCAGAGGTGGGACTCAACCCAGACGGCTACCGGCTCTCCGAGACTCAGGCCCAGGAAATCCTGCAGATGCGCCTTCAGCGGCTCACCGGCCTGGAGCAGGACAAGATTGTCTCCGAGTACAAGGAGGTGATTGAGAAGATTGCCGATCTGCTCGACATCCTCTCCAAGCCCGCCCGAATCACTGCCATCATTCGTGAAGAGCTGCAGCAGGTGGGTAAAGACTTTGGCGACCGCCGTCGCTCGGTGATCGAACCCAATGCAGAGGAGCTACAGACCGAAGATTTCATCACCCCCCAGGACATGGTGGTCACGCTCTCTCACACCGGCTACATCAAGAGCCAGCCCCTCTCCGAGTATCAGGCCCAGCGAAGGGGTGGGCGGGGCAAGGCCGCAGCCGCCACCAAGGAAGACGACTGGATCGACCAGCTCTTTATCGCCAATACCCACCACTCGATTCTGGCCTTCTCCAATATGGGCCAGGTCTACTGGCTGAAGGTCTGGGAGGTGCCCCAGGGTTCACGCGCCTCCCGTGGAAAGCCGCTGGTGAATGTCTGGCCGCTGGAGCCAGGCGAGAAGATTACGGTGGTGCTGCCGGTGGCCGAGTTTGATGACGAGCACTTTGTCTTCATGGCCACCGCCATGGGCACGGTGAAGAAGACGCCGCTCTCGGCCTTCTCCCGCCCCTTAAAGCGCGGCATCATTGCCTGCTCGCTCGATGAGGGCGACCACCTCGTCGGCGCTGCACTCACCGACGGCAAGCACGATGTCATGCTCTTTTCCGATGCTGGAAAGGCCGTGCGCTTTGCGGAGTCTGATGTGCGCCCCATGGGCCGGGAGGCGCGGGGCGTTCGCGGCATGCAGCTGGAGGCCGATCAGCGGCTGATCAGCATGATCGTGGCCGAGGACGAGAGCGCCTATGTGCTCACGGCCACCGAGAACGGCTACGGGAAGCGCACGCTCATCTCTGAGCACACCCGTCACGGAAGAGGCACCAAGGGC
>DALYGT010000071.1:0-4167 GCA_031971375.1 Burkholderiales bacterium
AACAGCATCGGCACCGACAGCAGCGTGTTGATGCGGCTGGTCAGCATCGCCGTGCGCGCAGCCTTGGCTTTGGCGTCGGCTTCCACCGCGACGATACCGAGCGCCTTCTTCTGGTTCGGCCAGATGATGAACCAGACATTGAAGGCCATGATCAGTGCCAGCCACATGCCGACGCCGATGGTCTGGCTGCCTTCCTGCAGGGTAAAGGCCTGATGCGCGTAGCCGTTGACCACGGCGGTCAACACGCCTAGCACCACCGTCGCGGCAGCCGCCCAGCGGAACCAGAACAGTGCGGTCGGCGCGATGACCTTGCCGATCGCCGGCTTGTGCTCGTCGGGGATCTTCGGCATCGAGGGGATCTGCACGAAGTTGAAGTACCAGAGCAGACCGATCCAAAGGATGCCGCTCATCACATGCAGCCAGCGCAGCAGCAGCGGCTGCCAGGCCGCTTCGATCTGCGCAGGTTCGCCCATCACCACGAGGATGAGGACGAGCAGAGCAAAACCGGCCGCGACGGTGCGGCCGAGCGAGGTCAGGATGGATGCCATGTCAGGAGCCCTCTTGCGTTGTTGTTGGAGCGCCCAAAGTATAGTCAGTCCAACCCGCACCTTGCGCCGCGCGGGCGCAAAAAAGCCGCGGCGCACCGCGGCTGTTTCACCACCGGGCGCCGGTCAGTGGCGCAGACCGGTGTCGATCGCGTCGTGCGCGGCCTTGGCCATGGCGGCGACGTTCTCGTCGGCCATGCGCGTGACCTTGCGCGCCACCTGCGTCATCTCGGTAAAAGCAGCACGCGCAGACTCGGCGGTGTTCTTCATCGCATCGACCATCTGGTCAGGCGTCTGTCCGGGTTCCTTGGCGATGTTGTCGACCACCGACGAGACCTGCTCGGCGATGCCGCTGACACCCTGCTCCACCACATCGGTGATGGTCGCAGCGGTCTTGGAGTTGGCGTCGTAGACGGCACTGCCGTACTGCATGGCCGATTCGACCAGCGACTTGACCATACCCTGGTACAGCTTGACGACCTCGTTGACGTCACGCACGTCGGCCAGCGCTTGCATGTTCTTGCGCGCCAGCTCGACGGTGTTCTCGGCAAAGGAGACGTTCATCTTCACCATGGTGTCGGCGTTGTGCATGACGACGCGCGTGAAGTTGAGCCCCATGTCTGCCGAGTGCTTCTGCATCTCGGTCTGCAGCGCCTTGTAGTCCTTCATGTCCTCTCCCCCAGACGAAGTGGGACGGATGCCACCGCTCTGCGGCGATGTGCGCGTATCCCGGAAGGAGACTATGCGACTGCGCTGCGGCCTGCGTCAAGCGACTTTCTGGAACATGTCCGGGGCGGTAACCATGAACCCGACCTCCAACTCGGCCATTCTGCGTCGGACGATCCCGACGCCGGGCAAGACCGGATCTCAACGCGACACGACAGGCGGCGCCGCCAGTGGCACCACAGTGCTGTTTCGGAGGGCCGGCTTCACGGCGACCGGGACCGACGCTGAGGCCGGGGCGAAAAGCCAATCGGCATAGGTCTTGGCCTGCGCGAAACCCGCCTCCTCACCAGCGAACCCGCGCGTCTGCAGCGGCACCCCACGGCTGCGGCTACGCACCCCGACGATCCCGCCCTTGGCGTCGCGCAGCACCTCCCAATCCACCCGCCCGGTCATCGGATCGGCATAGAGTCGACGCAGGTCGTGCTCGGGGACAGGCACTCGATTGTCGGTGAGCAGGTCGTTCAGGCTCTTCGGCGGGCCGCGCAGCGCGCCAGCGTCTCGCGCCGTGTAGCGGGCGATCGCCGCGCGGTACTGGCGACCGGCAAACAACAGCTGCTGCTCGGCCTCGCGCTGGCGCGCGACCCGCGTCGACTCGGCGACACGCAGCGCTCCCAGTGCCAGCCCCGCCAGCACGAGGAGCAGCGACACGTAAGCAAAGCCCGGGCGCGGTGGTGCAGCCATGCCGCGACTAGAGATCGCGGTAGTTGCGGCCGTCACTCGCCAGACCCTCGGCGCCGCTGTGCAGGTTCATGATGCCGCCATCGGGCGCCAGATCGACCAGCCAGCGCTGCCGGCTATCCAGCATCGGATCGACCGGGTACTGGTCGAGATAGCCGCGTTGCACCAGTTCGGCGAGGCTGCGCGGGTAGCTGCCGCGGTCGCCGTAATATTGGTCGATAGCCTGCCGGGTCGCCTTGAGGTTCTGCCGGAGGACCACCTCGGCTGAGCGTTTGACCGAGGTCACATAGCGTGGGAGCGCGATCGACAGCAGCGCGCCGACCAGCGCCAGCACGACCATCAACTCGATCAGGGTGAAGCCGGCCGATAGGCCATTGCGGTCGGGAGTGCGGGATGCGGTGCGGGCCATGTGCGCTTCACCAGTCGCGGTAGCGGCTGCCATCGAGCGCCACACCCGGGTTCAGACTGTAGACATCGAACACGTCGGGTCCGGGCGCCGGCGCCTCGGGCGGGCTGGCATAGCTGCGCAGACCCCAGGTGCGCTCGGGCGGCACACGCCCGCCCGGCTGGTCACCGGAGTCACCAAGGCCCGCCAAAAAGGCCGGGCGGAACAGCGGGTCGGCCGGGAGGCGGCGCATGAAGTAGATGCGTGGCGCGTTCGGCTTGCTCGCGTCCGGCACCCCGGCGACCAGATCAGTGAGCCGCGGCGGGTAGCCGGAGCCGCCCGCTTTCTTGACCACCCGCCCCTCGTCGGCGGCCTTCTTGTAGGCGTCGATGGCGCTGCGGATCTCGCGCAGGGCCACGCGCAGCGCCTGCTCGTCGGCACGCTGGCGCGCTTTCTTGACGGTCGGCGCGACCACCGCGGCGATGAGGCCGACCAGCGCCAACGCCACCAGCATCTCGATGTAGGTGAAGCCGCGCGCGGCTCGCCGCATCAGCGGTCCAGTTCCAGTTGCGGCGGGGGCGCCTCGCCACCTTCGCCGGTGGGTTGAGGCGGCAACGGCGCCAACTCGGACGACGGTTGAGTCGCCAGCTGGCCGGCCTCGATCTCGGCAGCAGTCGGGTTGGGCACGGTGATGGCCTGCAAGGCGGCATCGTCCGCCGCACCCGAGTCCAGCAGCAGCGGCGCCACGCCACCATCGCCCAGGGTCCCGCCAGAGAAACGCGCGAGATCGGGTGGCAGGGGCTCCGTGGCACGCAAGATGCGCGGCGTGATGAGCAGGACCACCTCGGTCTTGTTGCGGGTACTGCCATCGCCGTCGTCACTCGAGAACAGGCGGCCGATGAGAGGCAGGTCGCCGAGCAGCGGGATCTTGGATCGCGACCGGCGCTGGTCGTTCTGGATCAGACCGGCAAGTACCTGTGTCTGACCATCCTTGAGCCGCAGGTTGGTCTCGGTGTTGCGTGTGCCGAGGCGGTATGCCACCGTCGAACCACCCCCTGCCGAGCCGACGGTGATGGTCTCGATGATGTTGGAGACCTCGAGTTTGAGCCCGATCGAGACCTCGTCATCGAGGTGGATGGTCGGCTCGACGTCGAGCTTCAGGCCAACATCCAGGTAGCTGACCGAGCTCGATACACCCACATTGGCGGTGGCGGTGGTGGTGACCACCGGCACCTTCTCACCGATGTGGATGTGCGCCTTGGTCCGGTTCTTGACACGGATGCGGGGGTTGGCCAGCAGGTCGGTCGCGTTCTCGCGCTGCTTGAGGTTGATCAGCGCCAGCGGGTTCGCCACGCTGGCGCGGATGCCATTGCTGCCGATGACGATGCCGCCGGCGCTGGTCGGGTTGCCCACGCTGACCACGTCGGGCGCGACCAGGCCCAGCTTGCTCAACGCCGACCGCGACACCTCGAGCACTTCGACTTCGAGCATCACCTCAGGGTCGGGGATGTCATGCAGCGCGATGAGCCGTTCCGCCATGCGGATCATCTCGGGGGTGTCGCGCATCACCACCATGTTCGCCTTGTCGTCAGGCGTGACCTCGCGCGCCCTGAGAACAGTGCGCAGGGTGTTGGCGATGTCCTTGGCGCTGGCATTGGAGAGGTTGAATGCACGTACCGTGAGGCGGCGGTACTCGTTGCGTTTGAGCGGGGTGGCCGGGTAGACCAGCAGCGCACGGTCGCCGAGCACACTGAACGCCAGTCGGTTGGCCTGGCCGATGATGCGCAGGGCCTCGCTCACCTTCACCCCCTGCAAGCGCAGCGTCACCTTGGC
>DALYGT010000071.1:4267-6679 GCA_031971375.1 Burkholderiales bacterium
TCGAGGCGCCCTTCGGCCAGAGACTGCTCAGCGCCCGCCACGAGCGTGCGGGCGCGCTGGCGCCGTTCGAACTGCAGCTGCGCCTCGGCGACGGCCGGGTCCCCCGGCATGTAGCGCGCCGCGCGATCGAGTGCGGTCATGGCCGCGGCATCGTCGCCGACCGCCGCCGCAGCCTCGGCAGCCTGCAACTGTGCCCGCGCGGCCTCCTCGCGCAGGCGCAGGAGCGCAGCGCGCGGCGGACCCTGATGCGGCTCGCGCTCGACCGCAGCCTGCAGCCGCGCGATGGCAGCATCGGTATCGCCGGCCATGAGCAGTGGCTTCACCTCGGCCAGCGGGTCGCGGCTGGCACAAGACGCCAGCAGGACCGCAGACGCGCAGATCAGGGCGATCCCGGAGCGATGGGGCGACTGTGACGTAGAGGGTCTCATGGCGCGGCAATGGTAAGCGACTGACGCGAGTCCGTCGGCAAAAAGGTGAAGTCCAATCGACCCGCCGATGCCGAGTCGAATCGCCAACCGCCAGGCAGGTTGGCGCCCGGATGCACTGTCAGCGTGTCGTTGCCCGCAGCGAGGAAGACCGAGGTCGCACCGTCCAATTCCAAGACGCCGAGGTACCGGAACGGCAACTTGGGCGTCGCAGGTGCCGCCGGCTGCGCGACCTTCGACACCGCTGCCGCAGCGACAGGAGCAGGCGCTTCGCGCACCGGCACAGCCTCGGCGTCGCGCGCCGGCAACGGCTCCCACGCACGGCGCGCGGGCCATGCCCGCAGTGGCGGCAGTTGCAACGCGGCACCCTGCCCGACAGCTGTGTCGGGCGCATCCCCCGCCCGCACTAGCGCCGGCACCACCGGGTCCGGTTCCGGCGCGAACCACGCCAGCGCCAAGGCAGCGACAGCCAACAAGCCGATCAACAAGCGCCGTTGCGACGCACTCATGGTGTGCTCCGCAGCAACAGATCGAGGCGCACATCACCGCTGAACGGGTCTTTGACATCGGCACGGGTCAGGCTGACACGCGTCAACACCGCCGCTGGCAAGACCTCTCCCAGCCGGTCACCCCAGCGCAGCACAGCCATGCGGTCGCCAACGACCGGCAGCGTGGTCTCGATGCGCCGCAGAGCGCCAGCTTCGATCGGCTCCTCACGGTAGCGCCCGCCACTGACCTCGAGCCCGCTGGCAGCGGCGGCATCGAGCAGGTCGGCGACCAAGCGCTCGCGCTCGGCGACCGGCGGGATGTGCTGCAACAGCGCATCGATCTCGCGCGCACGGGCGAGGTAAGCCGGCGTCGGGTCATCGGGCGCCTGCACCGCGCGACGGCGGGCCTCCAACTCGCTCAGCACGGTACTGGCAAGGGTAGCGGCCGCCGCCAACCACAGCGCGACACCAAGCCAACCCAGCCGGTGCAGGGTCGGCAGGCTGACGCGCGCGATGCGTCTCATGGCTGTTGCGCCCCTGGCATCGCCCCGGCGTCTGCGCTGCCGGCAGGCGTGTGACCGGCCATACCCGGATCGGCGAGCCGTCCCTCGACCACCGCGCGCAACCGGCCTTGGGCGTCACGATCGTGTCCGCTGGCGCGCAGCCCGTCGAACAGCCCGCCAGCCTCGAGTCGGGCGATGGCCGCTTCGACCGCCGCAAAGTCGCTGGCGTCGAGCACCAGCTTGACCCGCCCCTGCTGTGGGTCGATATCAAGCTGCAGGACACCGGTCCCGGCTGGCAGCTCGAGCAGAACGGCGCGCAACCAGCCCGGCCACGGTTGCTCCAGGCGGCCGATCTGGGTGTTGAGTTGCCGCGTCTCGGTCTCGATCCGCTGCATGTGCGCAGCACTCATCGGTGCCGTCGCGACGGCAACCGGCGCGGCGGGCAGCAGCACTGCCACGCCGAATGCGCCGAGCAAGGCAGTCGCGCCGCTCGCCAACAGCGCCAGGTCGCGCCGACGCGGTCGCCGGGACGCCCAAGGGTCGAGACCGACAAAGCGCTCGCTCATGCCCACAGCCCACCCCACGCCACGCAAGCCGGCTGGTCTTGGGTCCGAGCAGGTCCCAGCCGGATCACGCGCCCACCGGTGGCCATGCCCGCTGCCCACTCGACAGGGTCCTCACTGCCGATGAGCCGCCGACTCACCGCTGCCCGCACCTCGCCACCCACGCACTCGACCAGCGTGGCGCGGTCACCCTCGCCGAGCAGCGCGGCGCCGTCACGCACGCCGGCCGACTGCAACGCGCCGCACACCGCTGGCAAGAGACTGCGCGCGGCGATGCGGTGTGCGCCGAGCAGCGCCTCGAGCCCCTCGACCAGGGCCGTCGGCCAGGCCACACTGAGGCGCGGCGAACCGCGTTCCGCCAACATCAGCTGCCACCCGGCCGGTTCGGGCAGCACAGCCGACCAGCGGTGTTCCAGCAGCGCCTGCCGTTCGG
>DALYGT010000072.1:0-4484 GCA_031971375.1 Burkholderiales bacterium
GCTGGTCTTGGTCGACGATGGTTCGAACGATGGCAGCGCCAAGCTGATCGAGGGTCTTGCCAGCAGCCGGGCATGGTTGCAGCCGATCCTGCTGATCCGCAACTACGGGCAATCGACCGCGCTGCAAGCTGGCTTCGACGCTGCTCGCGGGAGCTTTATCGCGACGCTGGACGGCGATCTGCAGAACGACCCCGCGGACATCCCGGCACTCCTGCACATCCTCCGCGAACAACCCGACATCGACCTTGTGTCCGGCTGGCGCAAGGACCGGCAGGATGCTGCGGTATCGCGCAAGCTGCCGTCGCGCATCGCCAACCGGCTGATCGCCCGCGTCACCGGCATCGAGCTCAAGGACAACGGCTGCGCACTCAAGGTCTACCGGCGGGAAGTCATCGAAAGGCTGCGGCTCTACGGCGAACAGCACCGCTTCATCGTCGCTCTGGCGGTCGAAGCGGGTGCGCGCGTGATGGAGGTCCCGGTGCGCCACCATCCGCGCACCCGCGGGCAGAGCAAATATGGCCTTGACCGCACCGTCCGAGTGCTGCTCGACCTGCTCTGGGTGCGCTTCTCGATGCGCTTCCTGCACCGGCCTTTGCACGCTTTCGGCAGCATCGGCGCCGCGCTCGCCCTGCTCGGCTTCGCGGTGCTTTCGTGGCTCACCGTCGACAAGCTGGTGTTCGGCGAGGACATCGGCCAGCGCCCACTGCTGTTGCTCGGGCTCCTGTTGTTGTTGCTGGGTGTGCAACTGGTGGCCACCGGCGTGCTCGGTGAGTTGCTGACGCGTGTTTACCACGAGCCGCAGGGTCGCCGACAGTACATCGTGCGCAATCTGCCGAACCGGTGAAGCGCTGGCGCAGCGCCTTGCAATGGGGCGCAGGGATCGCACTGCTGGCCGTGCTCGCCTGGCAGTTCGATGCCACTGCGATCGGCAGCCGCTTGCTCGCCGTCGACCCCGTGCTGCTTGCAACAGGCCTCGTCAGCATGGTCGCGGCCAACGTGCTCTCCGCCTTGCGTTGGCGCAGCATCGCTGCCGACATGGGCTGCACACGGCCCGCCGAAGGCTTTCTGGTGCGCTATGCGCAAGGCGTCTGTCTCAACACCGTGTTGCCCGGCGCAACCCTGGGCGGCGATGCCTGGCGCAGTGCGTGGCTGGTAGGCCCGGGCTTCTCGCTTGCACGGGCCGGGCTCACGGTGGTACTCGACCGCGTTGCCGGGCTGTGGATGCTGGCGACCATGGCCGTGGCCGGCACGCTGATGAGCACAGCGGAGGTCCCTGACGTGCTCAGCGCGGGGCTCGCGCTGCTGATGCTGGGGCCGATGGCGATCTGGCTGCCTTGGGTGGCGCGGCTGGCCACCCGCATCGGTGTCCCGTCGTGGACCAACCCGATGTGGCGCCATGCCAGCATCCAATCGGCCGGGGTACAGGCCCTGAGTTGCGCGGGCCTGTGGTGCAGCTGCCAGGCGGTCGGCGTCAACCCCGACCTGCCCGCGACGCTGGTGCTGGCCGGCGGTCTGTTCATCGCCGCAGCGTTGCCTGCCAGCGTATTTGGTTTCGGCAGCCGCGAGGCGGCAGCGGCGTGGCTATTCCCGGTGTTCGGGATCGGGGCCGATGCGGGGGTCGCCGCATCGATCGTCTTCGGCCTGCTCGGTACGCTCCAAGGCCTGCTCTACCTGCCGCTCTGGTGGCGACGGCATTGACCGGCAGTCTCATCATTCTCAGGGCTGGTGCGCGGTCAGCTCCCAGACGATCCAGTCGTCGCGCATCAGGTCCCAGCGACGCCCGCGCTGCCAGATCGGTCGCGTCCACGAGCCGCTCACCTCGCGCTTGACCCAGTGCCGGACCTCCGGTGCGTACCAGATCGTCTCGCGCCGCTCGGTGCGCCAACGGAACACATCGGCGTCAAAGTAGCTGGTGACGCGCTCATAGCGCGCGGCGCGGTAGCTGCCCGCCGGCACCGTGACCGTCTCCCAACCGACGAAGCGACTGAGCGTCGTCCAGTTCTCCTGCCGCCGCGTGGGCGGCCGTTCGACGCGCGCATGGTCATCGACACGCACGCCAACGGGCACGTCGGCGCGCAGCAACGGCAGCGCCGGCTCGTAGCGACGGACCCGGTCGATGGCGTCCTCGGTGACATCCCAAGGCCGCGCATAGCGCTCAGTCTGGCCGTCACGCAGGGCGCTCAGCGGGGTGCCACTCACGCCGACCGCGAGATCGATGCCGCCAGCGTCGGCGCGCGTCACGGTGAAGGCGACGTCGGCGACGGGCTCGTTACGGAAGCCATTGAGCTCGCGATAGCGCCACACCTCGCCGACCGCCGGCATGTCGAGGCGGGGCGCATCGCCGGCGACCGGGCGCGGGCCAGAGGCGCAGGCCACCAGCAGGAGCGCGGGGATGAGCAGGATGGCGCGACCGAGGGTGTAGCGACCAAGGATGTGCATGGCTGGACCGTCTCCGGCAGGGGCTCATCTGTTGCGACCACGTCGGGGAGGCCGAGGTTCACATCTTTGCTGCAGCCTCCCTGCGTGACATCAGTTCCTCGAACCAGGGCGCAGCGCACCCCAATGTGAACTGTCATCGCAGCGTCACGGTCTGGCGTCACAGTGCGCGCCATGAGTGCGCTGGGTGACCTCCCCTTGGATGCGCCTTCCGGTTCCGCCGGCGGCCGCTACCGCGCCATCTGGATCTCCGACGTGCATCTCGGCACACCGGGATGTCAGGCGGAGTGCCTGCTCGACTTCTTGCGTCATCACGAATCCGACGTGCTGTACCTCGTCGGCGACATCGTCGATGGCTGGCAGCTGCGCAAGGGCTGGTACTGGCCGCAGGCGCACAACGATGTGGTGCAGAAGGTCTTGCGCAAGGCGCGCAAGGGCACGCGGGTCATCTACGTCGCTGGCAACCACGATGAAGTGGCGCGGCAGTTCCTCGGCATGCGCTTTGGCGACATCGAGATCGTCGACGAGGTCGTGCACCCGCTGCTCGACGGCCGCAAGCTCTGGGTGGTGCATGGCGACCTCTTTGACGGCGTGCTCAAGCATGCGCGCTGGCTCGCGCTGCTCGGCGACACGCTGTACACGCTCATCCTCAAGCTCAACAAATGGTTCAACGCCGCCCGTCACCGCATGGGCATGGGCTATTGGTCGTTGTCGCAATACCTCAAGCAAAAGGTCAAGAAGGCGGTTAACTTCATCACCGAGTTCGAGAACGCGGTGGTGAGCGAGGCGCGCCGGCGTGGCTACCACGGCGTGGTGTGTGGCCATATCCACAAGGCGGAGATCCGCGAGGTCGACGGCCTGCTCTATTGCAACGACGGCGATTGGGTGGAGAGCCTCACCGCGCTGGTCGAGACGCTTGAGGGCGAACTGCGCATCGTGCACTGGCCGCATCGTGGCCTTGGCGAGCGGGAGCACCCCGCAGCACTGGACGAGCCGCCCCCGCAGGTGGCCGCCCAACCGCTCGCCACTTTCTGAAGGGCCCGACTTGGACCGCATCCTGATTGTCACCGACGCCTGGCTTCCGCAGGTCAACGGTGTGGTGAAGACCCTGCAGAACACCGCCGCCGAACTCGAGCGGCTCGGGCATACGGTGGGGTTCCTCACCCCGGAGAATTTCCGCACGCTGCCCTGCCCGACCTACCCGGACATCCGCCTCTCCTTGTGCACCAAGGGCTCGGTGGCGCGCCTGATCGACGCCTTCCGGCCCGATGCCCTGCACATCAGCACCGAGGGTCCACTCGGCTGGGCGGCGCGTGGTGTCGCGCTCGATCGCGGCTGGCGCTTTACCACCGCATATCACACGCGCTTCCCCGAATATGTCGCGGCGCGCTCGCCGATCCCGGCGTCGTGGATGTACAAGCTGCTGCGGCGCTTTCACGCGCCCTCGGCGGCAGTCATGGCACCCACCGCGACGATCATCCGCGACCTCGAGGCGCGGCGCTTTGCCAATGTGGTGCGTTGGTCGCGAGGGGTCGACCATGGTGTGTTCAGTCCGGAGCCCGCTTCGCCGCGCCGCGAGCAGGATCCCCCGGTGTTCCTGTACGCCGGGCGGGTGGCGGTGGAGAAGAACATCGAGGCCTTCCTCGACCTCAAATTGCCAGGCGAGAAGTGGGTCGCTGGCGGCGGGCCGGCGGTCGAGCCGCTGCGGCAACGCTACCCCGACGCGACCTTCTTTGGCATGAAGACGCACGCCGAGCTCGCCGAGATCTACCGGCAGGCGCGTGTCTTCGTGTTCCCGAGCCGTACCGATACCTTCGGGCTGGTGTTGGTCGAAGCCATGGCTTGCGGGCTGCCGGTGGCCGCCTACCCGGTACCGGGTCCGCTCGATGTGGTCGGCGAGGGGCCGGCCGGTGCGCTCGACGAGGACCTCGGTGCCGCGTGCCGCAGGGCGCTCGGCCTGCAAGCGGAGGACGCTGTCGCACACGCGGCCAAGTTCACCTGGGCGGCAGCGACCGGTCAGTTCCACAAGGCGCTCGTCACCATCCGCT
>DALYGT010000072.1:4584-6637 GCA_031971375.1 Burkholderiales bacterium
TTCACCTGGGCGGCAGCGACCGGTCAGTTCCACAAGGCGCTCGTCACCATCCGCTAGGGCACGTCGGAGCCTGCCGCTGTCAGACCAGTCGTCGAGCGTGCCCGGGCCGTCGATGGCAGGCGCCGGCTGCGGCCGGCATGTGGGACCCTATCTGGACGGGATCGGCAGCAGCACCATGGTCGCCAGATTGACCATGCCGCTGCGGATGGTGCGGTTGCCCTTGTCCTCGATGATCAGCGCGAGATTGTCTTGGGTGGCGATGAGCTTGCCGAACTCGCGCTCAAAGCTGAGGTTGGGGTCGGCACCCGGGTCCATGGAATTGCTGACCAGCAAGAGGTCGCCGCGCTCGTTGCGCGCATGGGCGAGCTTCCACGCCACCGCCTCGAGGTTGCGCGCACTGTTGTAGAGCTTCTGCGGGTCGAGACTGGTGGTGAGGTAGAACTCGCGACGGTCGTCGTAACTCGCCATGCCCATGACCAGCAGACCCTCGAACAGGGCGCGCACGCGGTCGCCCTCGTATCCGGGCTGCCACGCTTCGGCAAGGCGCACCGGCCATTCGAGCTTGCGCAGTGGGGAGGCGTCCCAACCGTCGAGGCTCGCGAACAGCGCCTCGACCGCCGGTTCGGCCTCGCCGAATCCGCTCTTGCGGAACTCGCGGGGGTTGCGCTTGTAGAACTTGAGGGCGAGCGTGCGCAGGCTGCGCAGCATGGCCTGCTGGTGCGTCTCGGCGACGTCGTCGATGTCGCCCTTGGCGATGCGCGAGAGCACAAAGCCGCGCTTGCTGGTGCCGCCGTCCTTGTGCTGGATAGCCGGTTCGGCGCAAGCCGACAGCAGCACAGCCACCGGCAGAGCGGACATCAAGCGGAAACGGGGCCACGCGCGGGACATGCCGTGAGCATGGGCTACACTTGCGCCCTCTGCAAGGACACCCCGACCCATGGACGCCGAACGCCTCAATACCATCGCCAAGCTCATCGCCGACCTCGCCAACCGGGGCGACGAGCTGCGGAGGTATCTTTGACTACGACGCCAAGCACGAGCGTCTGGAGGAACTGGTCCGCCTGAGCGAGGCGCCGGACTTCTGGGACGACCCCAAGCGCGCCCAGGAGATGGGCCGCGAGCAGAAATCGCTGGAAACGGTGGTCGGCTCGCTCGACCGCATCCGCGAGGGCCTGCGTGACGCCGATGACCTGCTTGAGATGGCACGCGGCGAGGAAGACTGGGACACCGCCGAGGCGGTCGAGGCCGATGTGTCCGAGCTGCAGCAGGCGGTCGAGCAGCTCGAGTTCCGCCGCATGTTCAGCAACCCGATGGACCCCAACAACTGCTTCATCGACATCCAGTCGGGGGCGGGGGGGACCGAGGCGCAGGACTGGGCCGGCATGCTGATGCGCATGTACATGCGTTTTTGCGAGCGCAAGGGCTTTGCCGTCGAGGTGATGGAGGAATCCGATGGTGAGGTGGCCGGCATCACGAGTTGCACCTTGAAGATCAGCGGCGACCACGCCTACGGTCACCTGCGCACCGAGACCGGGGTCCACCGTTTGGTGCGCGTCTCGCCGTTCGACAGCAACGCGCGGCGGCACACGAGCTTCTGCAGCGTGTTCATCTACCCCGAGGTCGATGACTCCATCGAGATCGAGATCAACCCGGCCGACCTGCGCGTCGACACCTACCGCGCCTCGGGCGCGGGCGGCCAGCACATCAACAAGACCGACTCGGCGGTGCGCATCACCCATGCGCCCTCGGGCATCGTGGTGCAGTGCCAGAACGACCGCAGCCAACACCGCAACCGCGAGGAGGCGATGCAGATGCTGCGCGCCAAGCTCTTTGAAGCCGAACTGCGCAAGCGCATGGAGGCGCAGCAGGCGCTCGAAGCCGGCAAGAGCGACATCGGCTGGGGCCACCAGATCCGCAGCTACGTTTTCGACCAGAGCCGGGTCAAGGACCTGCGCACCAATGTCGAAGTGGGGAATGTGAAAGGCGTGATGGACGGCGACCTGGATATCTTCATCCAGGCGAGTCTGAAGCAGGGGGTCTGATACGCCCGCCG
>DALYGT010000073.1:0-6615 GCA_031971375.1 Burkholderiales bacterium
CCTGATCGGCGAGATGGTGGTGGCGAAGAACGCGCTGCCCTACCTCGCCGCGCGCGCCGAGGTCTCGACCAACCCGCGCGAGATCGCGCGCGACATCAAGAACCAGTACGGCGTCATCAACCGCATCGCCGAGGAGATGCAAGACGCCATCATGCAGGTGCGGATGCTGCCGGTCGGCAGCATCTTCCAGCGCTTCCCGCGGCTGGTCCGCGACATCTCGCGCAAGCTCGGCAAGCAGGTCGAGCTGTACATGGAAGGCGAGGACACCGAGGCCGACAAGAACATCGTCGAGTCGCTCGCCGACCCACTCATCCACATCGTCCGCAACAGCCTCGACCACGGCCTCGAGCCGCCCGACGCGCGCGCCGCCGCGGGCAAGCCGGAGACCGGCGTCATCCGCATCACCGCCTTCCAGGAGGCTGACCGGGTCATCATTGAGATCAGCGACGACGGGCGCGGCATCGACCCGGCGCGGATCAAGGCCAAGGCGCTTGAAAAAGGTCTCATCGACGAGGCTCGCGCCGCCGCACTGACCGATCAGGAAGCCGTGCAACTGGTGTTCGCCGCCGGCTTCTCGACCGCCGAGCAGATCAGCGACCTGTCCGGCCGAGGCGTCGGCATGGACGTGGTGCGCACCGCCATCGAGCGCGCCCATGGCCAGGTCCAACTCTCGAGCGAGATGGGCAAGGGCACCCGCGTGCGCATCGCGCTGCCGCTGTCGATGGCGGTGACCAACGTCATGATCATCCGCTCCGCCGAGCAGATGTTCGGCGTCCAGATGGACATGGTGGTGGAGACGGTGCGGGTGCCGGCCGACGCTGTCCACCAGATCAAGCAGCAGCGGACCACCGTGCTGCGCGGCCGCATCGTGCCGCTCTACGCGCTCAACGACCTGCTGCACATCCCCGAGCCGCCGGTGCCGAACGAGGAGGGCGAGATCGCCGTGCTGGTGATCCGCCTTGGCGACCAGGACGTCGGCGTCATCGTCGACGACTTCGATGCCACCCTCGACCTCATCCTCAAGCCGCTCGACGGCGTGCTCGGGGCGTTAGGCGGCTACTCCGGCACCGCCCTGCTCGGCGATGGCTCAGTGCTGATGGTGCTCAATCTCAAGGAGTTGCTCTGATGCCGATCGAACTTGGCGATGACCGCGCGGTGCTGAATGGCGTCTGCGCCGTGGAGGAGGCCGAAGGGTTGCTGGCGTGGGTGCTGCAACACCCTGGCGCCCCGGTCGAGACTGCCGCGTGCAACCATCTGCACAGCGCCGTCTTGCAGGTCCTGATGGCGTGCCGCCCCCCGCTGGCCTCCTTGCCGGAGACAGGCCCGCTACGCCAGATCTTTGAGTCCATCGCCCCGGAGGAGGCCACCGCCGCATGAAAACCATCCTGCTCGTCGACGACTCGGCCACCATGCTGATGAGCCTGCGACAGACCCTCGACATGGCCGGTTTCAAGACCGAGACCGCGACCGATGGCGCCATCGCCTTTGGCAAGTTGCAGGCCGGGCTCAAGCCAGACCTCATCATCACTGACATCAACATGCCCAATATGGGCGGCATCGAATTCATCAAGAAGGCGAGGACCGTACTGCGTTTCACTCCGATCCTCGCGCTGACCACCGAATCGCAGCAGGGCAAGCGCGACGAGGCCAAGCAGAACGGCGCGACCGGTTGGCTGGTCAAGCCGGTCGGCGGACAGGACCTCATCAAGGTCGTCAAGCAGGTGGTCCCGGGGGCGTGATGACAGCCGCCCTGTGGATCGTGCCGGCCGTCGCGTTGCTGGCAGGCTTCGGCGCCGGCTGGTGGGCGCGGAGCCGTAGTGACGCACAGCGCGAAGCCGCCGAGCCACCGCCCCCCGCACCCGATATCGGCGCGCTGCTGGCCGGCGACATGGCCGAGTTCGGGCTGTTCGATGCGGTGCTGCGGCGCCACATCAGCACCATCAGCCGCAGCACCGAGGAGGCCACCGTCAACCTCATGCAGCGGCTCGACGCGCTGTACCGCTGCAACCGTGAGCTGGCCAGTCAGGTGGAGGAGACCCACGAGAAGTCGGTCTCCTTCTCGGATCGCGCGGACGCACACATCGCAAAGAGCCGCGAGACGCTGCAGAACCTGCGCAACTACCAGACCATCGCCAGCGAGAGTGCGGCGCGCGAAAAGGCGCGCATCGACAACTTCCTGCAGGGCGTCGGGGAGCTCGCGCCGCTGATCCAGATGATCAGCAACATCGCCAAGCAGACCAACCTGCTCGCCCTCAACGCCGCCATCGAGGCCGCACGCGCCGGCGATGCCGGACGTGGCTTTGCCGTGGTCGCCGACGAGGTGCGCAAGCTGGCGCAGGAGACCGAGCAGGCGGCGCAACAGGTCAACGACAGCATCGCCGGCTTCAGCCGTCAGGTCGAGAGCGACATCAAGCACATGGCCGACGATCTCAGCCACCTCAACGACCTGCTTGACGTCGAGGAGACAGTCCGCAACATGGACGACCTCAGCGGCGAACTGCACGAGGTGCTGGGCTTTCTGACCTCGCTCGAAAACGCGCTGCAGACTCGCAACGACACCATGACCGGCGAGATCTCCAACGCGCTCGGCGAGATGCAGTTCCAGGACATCACGCGCCAGCAGCTGGAGACCATCGGCAAGGGTCTGGACGAACTCACCGCCCACATCGAGGCCTGGCGCAAGCAACTCACCGAAGGTCTGACCCCGGAGGCCGTCGACCGCGACTCGTTCACCGTGCGGCTGGCGCGGCTACAGAAGGAGTACGTGATGGTCAACCAGCACGTCGACCACAGCGCCGCACTGACCGGCAGCAACGACATCGGCGTGCTGCACGGCGAGCGCATCGAGCTGTTCTAGTCCCGAACTTCCCTAGGCGATCTCGCGCGTCGCGGCAAAGGTGATGGCGGGGAACTTCTCCTGCGCCATCTGCAGGTTGACGCGGTTCGGCGCCAGATAGACGTAGTCGCCGGCGCCATCCAAAGCGATGTTCTGCGGCGACTTGTCGACCAGTTGCTTGATGTCCGCGTCAGGGCCGCGCAGCCAGCGCGCCGTGGCCCAGGTGCAACCCTCAAAGCCCGCCTCGACCGCGTACTCGTGCTCAAGCCTGTGCGCGACCACGTCGAACTGCAGCGTGCCCACCGCGCCGAGGATGAGGTCGTTGCTGGCGATCGGCCGGAACAGCTGGGTGGCACCCTCCTCCGCCAGCTGCTGCAGGCCTTTGTGCAGCTGCTTGAGCTTGAGCGGATTTCGGATCTGCGCGCGGCGGAACAACTCCGGCGCAAAACTCGGGATGCCGGTGAACTTGAAGTCAGCGCCCTCGGTGAAGGTGTCACCGAGCCTGATGGTGCCGTGGTTGGGGATGCCGATGATGTCGCCGGGGTAGGCTTCATCCGTGGTGTTGCGGTCCTGCGCCATGAAGGTGATGGCGTTGTTGACCGCCAACAGCTTGTCGCTGCCGACCTGCTTGAGCTTCATGCCGCGCTCGAAGCGGCCCGAACACACACGCACAAAGGCGATGCGGTCACGGTGGCGCGGGTCCATGTTGGCCTGGATCTTGAAGACGAAGCCGGTGAACGGCTTCTCGGCTGGGTCGACGTCGCGCGCCGTGGTCGGGCGCGGCTGCGGCGGCGGCGAGAGGTCGACCACCGCGTCGAGCAGGCTCTGCACGCCGAAGTTGTTCACCGCGCTGCCAAAGAAGACCGGCGTCTGCTGGCCGGCGAGGTAGGCGTCCTTGTCGAAGGCGTGCGAGGCGCCGCGCACCAGCTCGATCTCGTCGCGCAGCTCCTGCGCCTGGGTGCCGATGAGCGCGTCGAGGCGCGGGTTGGCGAGCCCCTCGATGACCTCCGAGGTGCCCTTCTCGGCATGCGGGTCGAAGAAGAAGATGCGGTCGTCGTAGAGGTGATAGACACCGCGGAAGCGCTTGCCCATGCCGATCGGCCAGGTCATCGGCGCGCAGGGCATGTCGAGCGTCTTCTCGATCTCGTCCAAAAGATCGATGGGCTCGCGGCCCTCGCGGTCGAGCTTGTTGATGAAGGTGAGGATGGGCGTGTCGCGCAGGCGGCAGACCTCGAGCAATTTGATGGTCTGCGCTTCGACACCATTGACCGAGTCGATGACCATCACGGCCGAGTCCACCGCCGTGAGGGTGCGGTAGGTGTCCTCGGAGAAGTCCTGGTGGCCCGGCGTGTCGAGCAGGTTGACGATGGCGTCGCGGTAGGGGAACTGCATCACCGAGCTGGTCACCGAGATGCCGCGCTGCTTCTCCAGCTCCATCCAGTCCGAGGTGGCGTGGCGGGCGGCCTTGCGCGCGCGCACCTCGCCGGCGACCTGGATGGCGCCGCCGAACCACAGCAGCTTCTCGGTCAGCGTGGTCTTGCCCGCGTCCGGGTGGCTGATGATGGCAAAGGTGCGCCGGCGGGCGATCTCGGATTCGAAGGGCATGGGTATCGCGGCTCAGGCTGCTGGAACGACCAGCAAAGAAGCTGGCTCGGCCGGCGGGAGCCACCGATTATACGGAGCGGCCACTCATACGGAGGGCCCCGGTCAGACCGAGAGACCTGGTTTTAGCGAGGGACCGGGACTTGGCGGCTCAACCACTCGCATCCACGGCGCGGCCACCGAGCGCACCGCCTCGGCGACGGCGGCGATGGCCTTCTCGCGCACGCCACGCTTGCGCCACGCCAGCACGATGCGGCGCGACGGCGCGGGCGCCTCGAAGGGGATGCAGCGCACCATCGGGTTGGCGTAGCTGCCACATGCTGCGCTGGCCGGCAGGAGCGTCACGCCCAGACCGGAGGCGACCATATTGCGCAGCGTCTCCAGCGAGTTACCATGCTGCACCTCGGAATTGGGGTCGAGCTCGGGGCAGAGCACCGAGACCTGGCTGGAGAAGCAGTGGCCTTCGCCGAGCCGCAGGATGCGTTCGCTGGCCAACTGCTCGGGGCGCAGCCGCGCCTCCCGTGCCAGCGGATGGTCGGCAGCGACCACCGCGACAAAGTCCTCGTCATAGAGCGGTTCGGTCGCGACGCCCGCGACCTCGAAGGGTTCGGCGACGAGGATGGCGTCGAGGTTGCCCTCACGCAGCAGGGTGCTCAGGTTGCTGGTGAGGTTCTCCTCCACCTGCAGCGGCATCTGCGGCGCGGTCGCCTTGACCGCCGGGATCAGCGAGGGGAACAGGTACGGACCGACGGTGAAGATGGCGCCGAGCTTGAGCGCGCCGACCAGCGGGTCGCGTCCGCTGCCGGCGATCTCGCTGATGCGCTCGGCCTCGTCGAGGACGCGCTGGGCCTGCCCGACCACCCGCTCGCCCACGGGCGGCAGGCTGACCTCTGTCTTGCTGCGCTCGAACAGCTTGACCCCTAGCTCGTCCTCGGGCTTGGCCACCGCAGCGGAGAGCGCCGGTTGGCTGACGAAGCAACGCTCGGCCGCTCGGCGAAAATGGCGCTCGCGGGCGACGGCGACGATGTAGCGGAGTTCGGCGAGGGTCATGCGGGGTAGGCTGCTGATCGATACGCACAATCTATCAGAAGCGCCCGATCAATCAAGTTCTTCGCGCCCGGAGACGACGTTCAGGCAGCGGATCGCGATGGCACGGAACTCTGAACATCCCAGGCATCCAATAGCCATGAGATCACTTCTGCCCCTACTGTCGCTGCCCTTGTGCCTGGCCCTCCTCGCGACCCTGCCAGCACACGCCGACGAGGTGCCTGCCTGCGTCGTCCCCGGGCACTGGCAGGTCCCTGGCGGTGATGTCCTTCCCCGCACACAAGCGATCGACGCAGCGGGGCGCGCGCGCGTTGTGTTGCTCGGCGAGCAACACGACAACGCCGCCCATCACCGCTGGCAGCTGGAGACGCTCGGCGCGCTCTACCGAATCCGCCCGGACCTCGCCGTGGGTGCCGAGATGTTCCCGCGCCGACTGCAGCCGGTGCTCGACGCCTGGAGTCGCGGCGAGCTCGAGGAGGTGGCCTTCCTCGAACAAACGGATTGGGACAAGACCTGGGGCTTCGAGTCCGAGCTCTACATGCCGATCTGGCGCTTCGTACGCGACCACCGTATCCCGCTGCGTGCCCTCAATGTCGACCGCGAAGACGTGCGCAAGGTCTCGGGCGGCGGTTGGGCGGCGCTCGACGCGGGTCTGCGCGCCGAGCTGGGCGAGCCGGCCAAACCGCTGACCGCCTATCGTGAAGAGCTGCAAGAGGTCTTTGACGCGCACATGGCCCATCTGCCCGAGGGGAAGAAGCCCAAGGACGGCGATGTTGAGCGCTTCATCGAATCGCAGCTGCTGTGGGACCGCGCCATGGCGGCCGGTATCGCCGGACAAACCGGGCAACGCCCGGTGGTGGCGATCATGGGTTCGGGGCACATCCGCTTTGGCCATGGTGTCCCGCACCAACTGCGCGACCTCGCCGTCGACAGCATCTACACCTTGGTGCCGGTCAGCCCGGATGAGGACTGCGAGGACGTGCGCGAAGGCTTGGCCGATGTCGTAGTGGCCCCCCTGAGCGGCCCGGCGCCGGATAACCCGCACCGGGCACCTGCGGCCCCGCAGCAACGCGCCGACGCGTCTTGAACGGCAGCCGCTAGGCAGCCATGGCGCGCTGCGCGAGGGCCAT
>DALYGT010000074.1:0-6584 GCA_031971375.1 Burkholderiales bacterium
CGACTTGAAGCGCGAGCGCGAGAAGACAGCGCGCGCAGCGGAGCAGGCGGCTCGAGACAGCCTCGAAGCGGCCGACGCCGGTCCGGGCAACGAGGGGCGTGGCGGGCTATCCTGAGATGATGATGAACTGCTTCGCCGCCTCGACCGTACTGATCGGGGCATTTGCTTCCTCGGGGGCACCCCTTGCTTTGCCATCCTGCGACCGTCTCGTCGACAGCGGTGTGCGCGACTGCAATCTACGCCTCGGTCTCGACACCTTTGAGCTGATCGATCAGGGCATCGTGATACTCACGCCGAGGCAGCTTGAGATGGCAAAGCAGCAACGCCCGCTCCATGAACTGGACCCGACGCCCGAGCAGTTTGGCCAGATCCAGACCTATTGCCGCGGGCACGGCGAGGTCCGACGCAATATCGGCATCGCTCGCGGGCTTTGCCAGGACCCTCCGGCCGAGTAGGCATCCTGCCGGTCACGTCCGGCTCTCTTCGCGCTTCCGCCCGAGTCGGGTCAAACTGGGCGCTGGTTGAGCCCGGTTTGTTCAACCCAGTCAGGTTGAACTGGGTTCGTCGCGTTTTTGCAGCACGAAGCGAAAGCGGCCATCGGTCTCTTCCCAAGTCAGCAGGGCGTGCCCTGTTTGCCGGCAGAACGCCTCGAAATCGCCGAGAGCATGGGGATCGGTGGCGAAGACCTCGACGCGCTCGCCGCCCGCGATCTGCGCCAGTGCCTTCTTGGTGCGCAGGATCGGTAGCGGGCATTTGAGGCCGCAGGCGTCGACCTGCAACGATGCTGCCGGCGCATTGCCGGACTGCTCAGCCATCGATACCGGGCTGCAAGAAGGTCGTGACGCTCGAACGCCCAGTGCGCAAACGCTCAGCCTTTTGCGGCGGCCTGACCGGCCTGTAGCGTGCGCAGGGTCTGGACCAGCTCGTCAGCGTGGGTCTTGGGGTCGACGCCGATCCATGAGCGGCTGAGCGTGCCGTCCGGCGCGATGAGGAAGGTGTTGCGTCGCGCCATCTTGAACACGATCAGGTTGAGCAGGCTGTCGTAGGCGCGGGCGGCTTCGCCCTTCTCGTCTGCCAGCAAGGTGAAGGGCAGGCTGTACTTGCGCGCGAACTCGGCGTGAGAGGCGGGGCTGTCGACGCTGATGCCCACCAGGGTGGCGCCGAGCTTGACCAGTTCGTGGTGACGGTCACGCAGGTTGCAGGCCTCCGTGGTGCAGCCGGGCGTGTCATTTTTGGGATAGAAATAGATGACCACCCATTGGCCGCGCAGATCGCTCAGCCGGTGGACCTTGCCCGACGCGTCGGGGAGGGCGAAGTCGGGAGCGGGCTTGCCCGCCACGAGTTCGGCAGCGGCCGGACGCACCATGCAGAGGGCTCCCAGGGCAGCCATTGCGAGAAGCAGCTTCATGACGCGCGGCACTCCTTAGTGGTGGTGACCGCCCGGGCCGTGCGCGTGGCCATGCGCCACTTCTTCTTCGGTGGCGTTGCGCAGGCCGCGCACCATCACCACGAACTCGACGGTCTGGCCGGCGAGAGGGTGGTTCCCGTCGACGGTGACGCTGTCGGCGGTGACTTCAGTCACCGTGTAGACGGCCATCTCCTGGCCACTCTCAGGGCTGCCAGCGAACTGCATGCCGACCTGTACATCGGCGGGGAAGGCGCTGCGCGGTTCCTTGCGGATGGCGTTCTCGTCGAAGTGGCCAAAGCCATCGTCGGGCTCGATGCGGGCACGCACCTCCTGACCGACGCCGGCGCCCTCCATGGCTGCTTCGAGCACCGGCAACACGCCGCCGTGGCCGCCGTGCAGGTAGGCGATGCCCTGCTCCTGTTCCAGCAGCGCACCGCTGGCATCCAGCAGTTGGTAGTCGATGGTGACGACGGTATTCTTGCCGACTTTCATGGTGTTCCCCAAGGCGAGGTGGTAGGGTCCGGGCCCGCGAGTATGCCCGATATACTCGACCCATGACGATGACCCTGGACGCGCCGACGCCCCTGTTGGGCGGCCTCGATCCCACCCGCTTCATGGCCGCACATTGGCAGAAGCGGCCGCTGTTCGTGTCTGGCGCGGTGCCGGATGCGGCTGCCGTGGTCGACATCGAGACCCTGTTCGATCTGGCGCAACACCCGGACGCCCAGACCCGCCGTATCGCGCGCAAGGGCAGTGCCTGGAGCGTCGACCACGGGCCGTTGCGCGCTCGTCAACTCGCCGGCAAGGGGCCGTGGACCGTATTGGTGCAGGGCCTCAACCACTTTTTGCCGGAGGCTGACGCGCTGCTGCGGCGTTTCAGCTTTATCCCCTGCACCCGGCTCGATGACCTGATGGCGAGCTACGCGACGCCCGGCGGCGGCGTCGGGCCGCACTACGATTCCTACGACGTGTTCCTGATCCAGGCGCATGGCACCCGCCGCTGGCAGATCAGCGGCCAGCCCGACCGTGAGTTGCTGCCGGACCAACCGCTCAAGATCATGGCTGACTTTCGTGTCGAACAGACTTTCGACTGCGGGCCGGGCGATCTGCTGTACCTGCCGCCTGGCTACGCCCATGACGGCGTCGCGCTTGACGACTGCATCACGCTGTCGGTCGGGTTTCGCGCACCGACCCACACGGAGCTCGCGCGCGAGTTCCTGCTTTGGCTGGCGGACCGCATCGAGTTCCCTGGCCTGTATGCCGACCCGGAACTCGAGCCGGTGAGCGCACCGGCCGCCATCGACGCCGGACTGCTCGGGCGCGTGAGCGACCTGCTCGGCGGCATCCGTTGGGAACGGGAGGATGTGTCGGCCTTCCTCTGTCAGTACCTGTCCGAGCCCAAGCCGCACGTCTTTTTCGAGCCGCCAGATCCGCTGCTCAGCGAGGCGGCATTTGCTCGCGCAGCGCAGCAGGCCGGGGTCGCGCTCGATCTGCAGTCGCTGATGCTCCACGACGCGAGCGGGGTGTTCTGCAATGGCGAGCGCCTGTCAGCTTCCTCCGGGCAACTGCAAGCGCTTCGTCTTTTGGCCGATCGGCGCTTTCTCGAGGGTGGCATGGTCAGCCGAGCGTTGTCCGACGTGCTCTATCCGCTGTATCAGGCAGGGTGCGTCCATCTGGCTGAACCAGTGGGCCCTTGACGCACTGCCACATGCCGTCGAAGCACGATTTCTCGGGGGTTTTCGAGATTCAACTGTCGGGTTTTTGTGCTAGCATTCGCGCGATCGTGCGTTTGGACTTGACCACCAGCGTGTCGACGTGAGCCGTTTTTGGTCATCAACTCTCTTAAGGGAAAGCAAAGAATGAAACTGTCCGCCCTGTTTGCCGCCCTGATCGCCGCTCTCGCTCTGACCGCCTGCGGCAAGAAGGAAGAAGCTGCTCCGGCCCCCGCTGCTGAAGCCCCGGCTGCTCCGGCTGCTGAAGCTCCGGCTGCTCCGGCTGCCGAAGCCCCGGCTGAAGCCGCTCCGGCTGCTCCGGCCGAAGCCGCCAAGTAAGCGCGTTTCGCATCAACAAAAAAGCCGACCTTCGGGTCGGCTTTTTTGTTTCAGGTGGTTTGGTCGGCGGACGCTGCGGCTGACACAGCCTACCAAGTCCCGGAGTGCCCTTAGAGCTCGACGCCCAGCCGCCGCGCCACCTCCTGGTAGGCCTCGACCACGCCGCCGAGATCGCGACGGAAGCGATCTTTGTCGAGCTTCTCGAGTGTCTGCGCATCCCACAGGCGGCACCCGTCCGGGCTGAACTCGTCGCCGAGCAGCAGGCGGCCCTCGAAGCGGCCGAACTCGAGCTTGAAGTCGACCAGCAGGATGCCCGCATGCGCGAAGGCCTCCTTGAGCAGCGTATTGACGCGCAAGGTGATGGTGCGCATCACCTCGATCTCGAGGTTGCTGGCCCAGCCGAAGGCGCGCACGTGGTCGTCGTTGATGAAGGGATCGTGCAGCGCGTCGCTCTTGTAGAAGAGCTCGAACACCGGCTGGCGGAGTTCCTCGCCCTCGTCGCGGCCGAGCCGCTTGGCCAGCGAGCCGGCCAGCCGGTTGCGCACCACGCACTCGACCGGGACCATGTCCAGCTTCTTGACCAGCGAGTTGGTGGGGCCGAGCAGCTTCTCGAAGTGGGTCTCGACCCCCTCGGCGGCCAGGCGCTGCATCACCGCCGCGTTGAAGCGGTTGTTGGTCTCGCCCTTGCCGGCCAGTTGCGCCACCTTGGCGCCGTCGAAGGCGCTGGTGTCGTCGCGGTATTCGATGACCAGCCGCGTCGGGTCGTCGGTGGCGAACACCGTCTTGGCCTTGCCGCGATAGAGTTCGGTGCGTTTCTCCATGGTCGTGTCCTTCCGGGTCAGGTCAGTTGGCGCCAGTCGAGGCCATCGGCCTGATCGGCCACCGCGATCCAGTCGGGCGTGCAGCCGAGGGCGCCACAGAGGGCCTCCCGCGCGAGTTCAGGACGGTTGTTCTGCTGGCTGAGGTGCGCCGCCGCCACGTGTTGCAGATGGCTGCCAGCGACACGGCGCAACAGGTCGCCGGCAGCGGTGTTGCTGAGGTGGCCCCAATCGCTGGCAACGCGTTCGATCAGGCTCGGCGGGTAGTCGCTCTGGCGCAGCAGTGACTCGTCGTGGTTGCATTCGAGGAACAGCGCCTGGCAGCCCGTCAGCATGTCGACCATGTGCTGCGTCACCGAGCCGGCGTCGGTGAGGATGCCAACGCGCCTCGCGCCATCACCGATGACGAACTGCGATGGCTCGCTCGCGTCGTGCGGGACGGGGAAGGGCGCGATCTCGAGATCGCCGATGGCAAAGCGCGCGTAGCCCTCGATGCGATGTGTTGCGACGCCATCCGCATCAAGGTGTCTGGCGGTGCCGTGGGTGAGCCACACCGGGATGCCATGACGGGCGGCGAAACGAGACACGCCGCCGATATGGTCGCCGTGCTCGTGGGTGACGAGGATGGCATCCAGATCGTCCGGTTGCAGGCCGAGTCGCGCCAGCCGCGTGGTGCAGTCCTTGAGTCCGAAACCACAGTCGATCATCACCGCGGTGTCGCCAGCACAGACCACCAGTGCGTTGCCTTGGCTGCCACTGCCGAGGCTGGCAAAACGCATCACCGCAACTGCTCGTGGAGCAGCGTCAGGATGCGCGAGGCGGTTTCCGCGCGGGCGCGGTCGCTCTCACCTTCGGTCTTTTCGGTGATGACCCGGACCTCGGTGGCGTTGCCCCCGGTGTCCAGCACCTGGATGCGGTAGGTCATCGACCTCTTGGGATCGTCCTTGTCGCGCCAGAAGGCCAGCCTGTCGAGGATGCCGTCTTTCTTCATGTCGGCGTCGGGGTCGGCGTAGCGCACGAAGTACTGCCCGTTGGCACGGTCGCGGTCCTCGACGGTGAAGCCGACGCGGTCAAGCGCCAGTCCGACGCGGCGCCACGCGCGGTCGAAGCGCTCATCGAGGGTGAGGGTGACGCCCTCCGCAGTCTTGACGAGTCGGGCCTTTTCCGGCCCGCCCGGGCCTTTGGCGAGTTGTGCCCGGGCCGCCGAGTCTTCGACGCCAAAACGCACCAACAGGCGCTGCAGGAACTCTGCTTCGAGATCCGGATCGGGTGCGCGGGGCTGCCAGACGGTGCCATCTGTGCTGCCGTCCTTCAGCGCGTTGGACGAACGCTTGTCGACCACCTCGACCATGCCGCGGTGGCTGACGTAGATCTCGGTCAGGTTGTCGCCGTTGCGCTCGAGTCGGGTGCGGAACTTGTCGCGTTCGCCGGTCGAGTAGATGCTGTCAAGCACTTTGCCGAGCGTGTTGCGGATGAAGTCCATCGGCAACTTGGCGCGGTTCTCGGCCCAGTCGGTCTCGAGCACCCCGGTGGTCGGCGACTCTACGGTGAGTACGAAGCCTTGCTCCTGCCAGAACTGGCGCACGGTCGGCCAGACCTTCTCCGGATCGGCTTCGACCACCAGCCAGCGCTGCGAGCCTGAGCGCTCGATGCGCGCCTTGGGTGGTGCCGGCAGCACACCGGCCTTGGCTGGATCCTTCCTGGTGTTGCGATCATTGGCGTAGGCCGATGCGCTCGCGGCGCCACGGCCACCGCTGTCCGGCACGACGAAACGGTCGTCGGTGCCGGGTGTGGTCAGATCGGGCGGGATCTCGAGCGGCGGCAGGGTATTGGTCGACTTGTAGTCGATCGGCTTTGGCGTGAAGGTCTCGCTGATCGATGAGCAGGCCGCGAGCAGCGCCGCAACCGCGGCGATGATGGCGAGGTGACTGACCGGACGACGGGTAGGGAAGCGGATCAAGCGGTTTGACCTCAGACGGGGATGTCGGCGCTGCGCATGGCTTCAAGCAGACGCTCGTGGAACGCGCTGTTGAGTGACACCAGTGGCAGGCGCATGCCGGGGCCGATCCGGCCCATGCGATGCAGCGCCCACTTGACCGGGATCGGGTTGGCCTCGCAGAACAGGCGCTGATGCAACAGGAACATCTTTGCGTTGTGATGGCGGGCGGCGGCGTAGTCGCCGGCGAAGGCCGCCTCGCACATCTTCGAGTAATGCCCCGGCGCGATGTTGGCGGTGACCGAGATCGAGCCGTGCCCTCCGAGCATGAGGAAGGCCAGCGCCGAGGCGTCGTCGCCCGAGTACAGCGC